>NZ_JTEO01000071.1 GCF_024500045.1 Methanolobus chelungpuianus | reverse complement strand
ATAAAACGTAAGAGGTGTTTATATTGTATTTAAAAAGACTACATATACAAGGTTTTAAATCTTTTGCGGATAAGACAAAAATAGAATTTAAAAAAGGAATTACAGGAATAGTAGGGCCTAATGGAAGTGGCAAAAGCAATGTCTCAGATGCTATTAGATGGGTATTAGGAGAGCAAAGTATTAAAACTTTACGTGGTAACAAAATGGAAGATGTAATTTTTTCAGGAACTGATAAAAGGAAGCCCTTAGGATATGCTGAGGTAACTA
>NZ_JTEO01000070.1:526-690 GCF_024500045.1 Methanolobus chelungpuianus | reverse complement strand
AAAGCCTTACCAAGTCTTGAAATTGTGGATATAGTTTCAAAACATGAAATTGAAAATGTAGAAACAAAAACTTTTGATATAGTTATTTCTACAATACCTCTTGATTATTATTTAAAGCCAGTGGTTCAAATAAGCCCTTTTTTAGAAGAAAAAGATATATTAGA
>NZ_JTEO01000070.1:122-241 GCF_024500045.1 Methanolobus chelungpuianus | reverse complement strand
TATTCCCCATGCTAATCAACGTTATGTAAAAAGACCAGTTATAGCTTTTGCTACATTGGGAAAACCAATTGATTGGTCAGGGAACAATGTAGATATTGTCTTTTTATTAGGGCTAAATT
>NZ_JTEO01000070.1:0-90 GCF_024500045.1 Methanolobus chelungpuianus | reverse complement strand
CTGATTTTTATAGATTATTAGATAATAAAGAAATATTAAATAAGATTAGGAAAAATAATAATAGTGAAGAAATATATAGATTATTGACGA
>NZ_JTEO01000069.1:448-636 GCF_024500045.1 Methanolobus chelungpuianus | reverse complement strand
TACACAAGAGATATGGAGAAGATGGGGTTAAAAGATTAGGTAAATCCTTATTAAAAAGTATGCATCCATCTGAAATGGTTAAATCCCATATGAAGAAGATGGAAAGACCAGTAGTGACTATAATGCCTTACTTTTTCACGAAGATGACTAAAGAAGGTGGACCTATGGTAGCGGTTTGGCCTTCTGAT
>NZ_JTEO01000069.1:0-167 GCF_024500045.1 Methanolobus chelungpuianus | reverse complement strand
TTAGGGGTGATGTTTATGAATATAGCAACATTTTCAGGTCCTCCATCTTCTGGAAAGACCTCAGTAATATTAAAGACTATTGAAGCATTGAAACAAAGAGGTGTTTCTGTAGGCGTAGTTAAATTTGACTGTCTATATACAGATGATGATATCCTATATGAAAAAGC
>NZ_JTEO01000068.1:484-731 GCF_024500045.1 Methanolobus chelungpuianus | reverse complement strand
GAAATGGGTATTGAACTTGTAGGAGATAAAGACGAAGATATGCTACTAGATAAAGATGATATTGAAGATGAAGAAGATGATGAAGAAGACAAAGGTGGAGTTATAAAGCCGCCAAAAGGGATTAGCGTAGATGATCCTGTTAGAATGTATTTAAAAGAAATCGGAAAAATACCTTTGCTTAAAGCAGAAGAAGAAGTTGAATTGGCTAAAAGAATGGAAGCAGGAGACGAAGTAGCGAAAAGTAGAT
>NZ_JTEO01000068.1:0-225 GCF_024500045.1 Methanolobus chelungpuianus | reverse complement strand
GTTCATATGGTTGAAACTATAAATAAACTTATGAGAGTATCAAGACAACTAGTACAGGAGTTGGGCAGAGATCCAACACCAGAAGAAATAGCTAAAGAAATGAATATGGATGTAGAAAAGGTAAGAGATATTATGAAGATAGCCCAAGAACCTGTTTCTTTAGAGACACCTATTGGAGAAGAAGAAGATAGCCATTTAGGAGATTTTATACCTGATGACGAAGCG
>NZ_JTEO01000067.1 GCF_024500045.1 Methanolobus chelungpuianus | reverse complement strand
ATAAAGAAACTGGATTAGTAATAAGGTCAGACAACGGGCCACAATTTATCAGTCATAAATTTGAAGATGCGTGTCAAGAGCTGAGTTTAGAGCATGAAAGAATACCATTTAAAACCCCAAATAAAAATGCTCATATAGAATCTTTCCATAGATTATTGGAAGATGAATGTTTATCAAGGTACGAATTTGAAAACTATGCTGAAGCCTACAAAGAAGTCTCTGAATACATGAAATCATATA
>NZ_JTEO01000066.1 GCF_024500045.1 Methanolobus chelungpuianus | reverse complement strand
TATTGCTTTATTCCACTGGAATTATAAAATTCTAATATATTAAAAAGGGCTGTCTTAAAACTTTATTTTGAGACAGCCCTTTTTCTAGTTTCCATAAGCTTTATTTAATATTACCTTCAAATCTTCTTCTTTTACATCCCTTGGATTGGATGATGTACAAGCATCATTCATAGCTTTTTCTACTATTTCATCAATAGCTTGTCTAAATTCATCTTCTTTTATACCCATTTCACTTAATGTATTAGGTACATCCATTTTTTCTTTTAATATCTTTATACCTTCAATTAAACTTAATACTCCTTCATTTG
>NZ_JTEO01000065.1:422-616 GCF_024500045.1 Methanolobus chelungpuianus | reverse complement strand
TATGATGATATTCTATAGCTTCTACTAAATCTTTAGGAAAATTCCACTTTTGTGCTACTTTACCTCCTATTTCAGCATGATCAAATCCAAGAACTAACTTTTCTGCTTCTAAAAATGGAACCCTTTCTTCTTCAACTATTTTCACTATTTCACAATATTCATCTTGCACATAATGATTTAATATAGTTTTTCCT
>NZ_JTEO01000065.1:0-139 GCF_024500045.1 Methanolobus chelungpuianus | reverse complement strand
TCCTCGGATATCCATAATGGGTGGTATTAGCGAGCTTAAGAACTTTTGAAGTTAAACTTTGATCCTTCAATATTTCATTTTCCAAATCTTTAACTGTAGAGTCTGGATTTTCAACAATTTCTATTATCTTATTTATTCT
>NZ_JTEO01000064.1 GCF_024500045.1 Methanolobus chelungpuianus | reverse complement strand
TGAAAGTTTGTCCACCTTGTCATCTAGTTTTTTATCTAATTTTACTATTTTCATTGCTTCATTTAATTTGTTATCGTCTACTAAAGGCTTTTCAGAAAACTTAAAGCCTATAAGTAGATTATCCTTAATAGTACCAGGAAACATTATAGGGTTTTGAGGTAACATAACTACTTTTCTTCTTAGGTTAACAGGATTTATTTCCCTAATATTTTTTCCATTGTAAAAAATTTCCCCTTCAGTGGGATTTACCATACGATTCAATAGTCTCAAAAGGGTACTTTTACCACTTCCGCTTTCTCCAACTATAACAGTT
>NZ_JTEO01000063.1:445-665 GCF_024500045.1 Methanolobus chelungpuianus | reverse complement strand
ACTTAACATACTTAGAAGGGTTTCCAATATAGAAAAACTACTTTCTATATAATAACTTGAAGGGTCATCTCCATATAATGGCCTCTTTCCTAAAATTAAATTGGATAATGGCTCTTTTAAAATCATTAAGGCAATAAAAACAATAGATAACACCAAACCTAATGTTTTAGGAATAATAGTCTTTTTAAGTACTACTCCACCTATAAGGAGCAATAAAAGT
>NZ_JTEO01000063.1:0-200 GCF_024500045.1 Methanolobus chelungpuianus | reverse complement strand
ATAAAGGGTCCCAAATATCATAGAGCTAATCCCTAATCTAGAAACTAAACCTCCAAACACTTTACTTCCTTTTTTTCTTGAAAGAATATATCCTCCCAAAAGGAGTACTAGTCCTTGACCTAAATCTCCAAACATTGCTCCAAATAAAAGCATATATGTAATACTCAAAAAAGGTGTTGGATCTAATTCATTATAAGAAG
>NZ_JTEO01000062.1 GCF_024500045.1 Methanolobus chelungpuianus | reverse complement strand
TATAAGTGATTTTTTAAATGCTTCTCTCACCCTGTCTAACTGATCTGCACCTATATTTTGTCCTACAATAGAAGTTAGTGCAGCTCCAATCCCCATAGCCGGCTGTGATATAAGTGAAGTAATTCTATTGACCATTCCAAAAGCAGCTATAGTAGCCGTTCCATAAGAAGCTATAAAGCCATTAAGAACCATAAAACCCAGTGCTGATCCAGACTGCCCTAAAGAAGCAGGTAGTGATATATTTAAAATTCTTTTTATTATATTTTT
>NZ_JTEO01000061.1:431-608 GCF_024500045.1 Methanolobus chelungpuianus | reverse complement strand
ACAGGCTTGCTTTCTTCAAATGCCTTTCCCAATAGTTTATGTGTTTCATCACTAGGTACATAAAGTCCATCATTATCAATCGACCACTCTTTCATTCCTACAATTTTAGATTTCCAACCACCTTTTGTATCCTTAGATGAAACTTCTATCGAATCTGCAGTTCTATTTATTGTTAAT
>NZ_JTEO01000061.1:0-207 GCF_024500045.1 Methanolobus chelungpuianus | reverse complement strand
ATATTGCATGCTTTTCATTTGTTTCATCAGTCTGAATTTGTTGAAGGCCTTGACTAGTTTGTTCTAATATCCAATATTCTTCATCTATTTCTATTTTTTCTGTCATTGCTTCTTCTAAATCCTGAATAAGTTTATAAACTCCTACTGAACTACCTCCAGGTTCAGCTATAGCATGAACAAATACTGTAAATACATCAACATACATTG
>NZ_JTEO01000060.1:445-682 GCF_024500045.1 Methanolobus chelungpuianus | reverse complement strand
AATAAACTTATTAAAACATAAGATAGAAGGAGAAAGATATATGGAAGAACTCATAATAGAGGCTTATGGAAAGGTCAATCTAGCATTAGATGTTATAAGGAAAAGAAATGATGGATATCATGATATAAATACAATTATGCAACAAATTGATTTAAAAGACATTGTAACTATCAAGGATAGAGAGAAAGGAATAAAAATAGAATGTAATAATCCAGAAGTTCCTGTAGATTCCTCTAA
>NZ_JTEO01000060.1:0-219 GCF_024500045.1 Methanolobus chelungpuianus | reverse complement strand
ATAGGTGCAGATGTTCCTTATTGTATAATGGGAGGAACAGCTTTAGCAGAAGGTATTGGAGAAAAGCTAAAAATATTAAAAAGCTTCTCAAACAAACTTATTCTTTTGGCTAATCCAGGAATATCGGTATCTACTGCACATGTATACAATAGCCTGAGACTAGATAAGATAGAAAAAAGTCCTGATATGGACATGTTAGTTCAGGCAGTAGAAAATGAT
>NZ_JTEO01000059.1:390-638 GCF_024500045.1 Methanolobus chelungpuianus | reverse complement strand
AAACATCTAAGTACCCGGAGGAAGAGAAAGCAAACGCGATTCCCTGAGTAGCGGCGAGCGAAACGGGATTAGCCCAAACCAAGAGGCTTGCCTCTTGGGGTTGTAGGACACTCTATACGGAGTTACAAAGGAATGAAGTAGACGAATCGATCTGGAAAGGTCAGTCATAGAAGGTAACAACCCTGTAGTTGAAACTTCGTTCCCTCTTGAGTGGATCCTGAGTACGGCGGAACACGTGAAATTCCGTC
>NZ_JTEO01000059.1:0-169 GCF_024500045.1 Methanolobus chelungpuianus | reverse complement strand
GGCGAGTTACGATTACATGCGAGGTTAAGTTGATAAGACGGAGCCGTAGCGAAAGCGAGTCTGAATAGGGCGCTTTAGTATGTGGTCGTAGACCCGAAACCAGGTGATCTACCCATGTCCAGGGTGAAGTCCAGGTAACACTGGATAGAGGCCCGAACCCACGCACGTT
>NZ_JTEO01000058.1 GCF_024500045.1 Methanolobus chelungpuianus | reverse complement strand
CTGTGCACATACTGTGCACATACTGTGCACTTGCTGTGCATTACTGCGCATTACTGCGCATCTACAGAGTAGCCACAGTCCGCAGTAGTCTAGAGATGTATTTAAGGGAAGACACTTCTCAGTGTTTCCCCAGCTTTTAGTCTCTTCGCGAATAACACTAGCTTCACAGCTTCACAAGTTATACCTCGCTCTCACACTATCTAACTAGTGCCTCTCTTCGACAAGACAGGCTGGAAACTAGCTAGACGCTTACAACTTAACCCACAAGTAAACAAGCTATACGTTTAAGTTGCGCGGAGAGCGT
>NZ_JTEO01000057.1:173-294 GCF_024500045.1 Methanolobus chelungpuianus | reverse complement strand
TTGATTAATTGTACCATTCAAAGGTCCAAATACTTTAAAATTAGGCAGACTACATACTCTTCTTCTTTTTCTAGGCCTAGGCATTTTATCACCTACTTTCAGTTAAATATATTTTTTTGTA
>NZ_JTEO01000057.1:0-150 GCF_024500045.1 Methanolobus chelungpuianus | reverse complement strand
CATAATATCAACATCATCTATTTCAATATTATAATTTTTTTCAATTAAATTATTTATCTTTAAATAATTTAAAATTATTTCTTTATCAACAATGTCTTTAATCTTCCCACATTTTTCACATTGGAGATGTATATGAAGAGGTTTTCTTGC
>NZ_JTEO01000056.1 GCF_024500045.1 Methanolobus chelungpuianus | reverse complement strand
TTGTCCTTCATCTGCTTGTGAATAGTCTGTTTCTATACTCATATATGGTATATCTTTTTCTCCAGTTACAAATTCTTTAATCCTACGAGTCTCTACATTATAGGTATGGCAAGCTTGTAAAATAACATCTATTACACCATCAACTTTGTATTCATCTATTAGCTCAGACATTAGTTCAATTCTATTATCATTTGGTGCCATAACTGAACATCCAACATTTAAATATTTTTCAGCTATTGCCTCAACTGGATCCTTAGTTTCATCTACTAAACGTGATTTTTCCTTTATTCCACTACAGTTTTCATAACATACAACTACTGCTC
>NZ_JTEO01000055.1:439-592 GCF_024500045.1 Methanolobus chelungpuianus | reverse complement strand
AATACTATACCTACTACTGAAGGTGGAATTGTTTTTCCTAATCCATTAAATGCTCCCCCAGTAGCTATTTCTATAGTCATAAATAATTGGGATAGTCCCAGTATTCTCAAATATATTATTCCTTCCCTTATGGCTTCTTCATCATTTGGAATA
>NZ_JTEO01000055.1:0-168 GCF_024500045.1 Methanolobus chelungpuianus | reverse complement strand
CTATTACTTTTGCTATAACCATGGCAATCATTGCAAATAGTCCATTTTGCAATGAGGCTGGGAATCCTAGCTTAAATATTTTTTTAATATAGTTTTTATCTGGAATTTGAAATATATTAAACCCACAAAATAAACTTAATTTATCTCGACTTATTTTAACAAATATAA
>NZ_JTEO01000054.1:161-322 GCF_024500045.1 Methanolobus chelungpuianus | reverse complement strand
ATTGCAGAAATCGGAGTAAATATGGAACAATTTCCTACTTCCAAACATATTGCTTCCTGGGCAGGACTATCACCAGGAAATCATGAAAGTGCAGGGAAAAGAAAAAGCACACGGACGGTGAAAGGAAACCCTCATATTAAGTCAGCACTTTGCGAAGCTGC
>NZ_JTEO01000054.1:0-132 GCF_024500045.1 Methanolobus chelungpuianus | reverse complement strand
GGTTATCCGCTAAATATTGGTCACTAGCTGCAAGAAGAGGAAAGAAAAAAGCACTCGTTGCCATTGGACATCGAATGCTTACAATCATCTATCACATGCTAAAGAACAAAGAACCCTACCATGAGTCAACAT
>NZ_JTEO01000053.1 GCF_024500045.1 Methanolobus chelungpuianus | reverse complement strand
AAGGAGAAGGAATATGACTGGAAGAAGTAGCGGAATACTAATGCATATTACATCCTTGCCAAGTCCCTATGGTATTGGCACCTTTGGCAAGGGTGCTTATAGATTTGTAGATTTTTTAGAAAAAGCAGGACAAGGCTACTGGCAAGTATTGCCCCTAGGCCTAACTGGATATGGAGATTCTCCTTACCAATCCTTTTCATCCTTCGCTGGAAACCCTTATTTCATAGACTTAGAACTATTAAGAGAGGAAGGACTCCTTGAAAA
>NZ_JTEO01000052.1:401-639 GCF_024500045.1 Methanolobus chelungpuianus | reverse complement strand
CTCACTCACTAGATTTAAAAAGGGTAGAATATTGTAATTTTGATATAGGAATATTTACAAATTTAAGTAGAGATCATTTAGATTATCATAATACTATAGAAAACTATTTTAATGCTAAGTTAAAATTGTTTTATATGACAAATAAGTGTAATATTATTAATATAGATGATATTTATGGAAGAAGAATAGTAGAAGAAACTAAGGATTTAGATATCTCTACTATTACTTATGGAATAGT
>NZ_JTEO01000052.1:0-183 GCF_024500045.1 Methanolobus chelungpuianus | reverse complement strand
CAGTCTGTAAAGGGTATTAAAGGAAGATTTGAAATAGTTCCTACTAATAGGGATTTTTCAGTTATTATAGATTTTGCTCATACTCCAGATGGACTCGAAAAAGTTTTGACTACAATTAGACAGTTTTCAGAAGGTAGAGTAGTAGCTGTTTTTGGAGCAGGTGGAAATAGGGATAGAACAAAG
>NZ_JTEO01000051.1 GCF_024500045.1 Methanolobus chelungpuianus | reverse complement strand
GATAAAGATATTCTTGTATCAGCAATGATTCAGGAGTAGTATTTGATGTATTAAATAATTCATCGCCTATTACACTCCCCATAGTACCTATTATTCCAATTTTCATATTGGCTTTTTCCAATATGCTTTTAACTAAGTAAGTTATAGATGTTTTTCCATTGGTCCCTGTAACTCCTATAAGTTTCATTTTTTCAGAAGGATTTCCATAAAAATTAGAGCTAATCCTAGCTAAACTATCCCTAGTATCTTTAACTTTTAT
>NZ_JTEO01000050.1 GCF_024500045.1 Methanolobus chelungpuianus | reverse complement strand
GGTTGCATCTTTTGGTAATGCTTTTAAGGTATCTGTGAATCCTCTTCTTGCATGAGCAAAACAACCTACCAAAGTTACATCTTCTACTGCATTGTATCCAGGGTATCCATCTGTTTGCAGAAATCCATTAAATCCTTTTAGGAATTTCTTTGGATGTTTCTTTGCTCTTGATGGCTGATATTCATACAAGAAAATCGGGTTTGAATACATCCCTGTAGTATAAAGCCACATGTAGGATTTACTTGTAGGTTTTTTACCTTCTTCATTTAATACCTGCATTGTAGTTTCATCTGCATGAAGTATTGGTTCTTTTAGAAGATAACCATGCATTCGATTATATAGATGTTTTAGCCAAGTATTAGCTCCATACATTATCCAATTTGCTAAGTTTTGGCGTGATAAATTTATTCCAAAGTTTTGATATTCTTTCTCCTGTCTATATAGTGGTATTGCTTCTGAGTATTTACGATGCATTGTATATGCCATTAAAGATGGGGATACAAAGCTACCCGGTAGAACTGGGTTTGGCATTTTAGCTGTTATTATTGGTGTAGTTATGTTTTCTTTTTCACAATTTCTGCATGCGTAAATATTCTTAACATGCTCTACTACTACAACTTGAGCTGGAATAACTTTCAATTCCTTACGGATTTCTTTGCTCATTTGATGAAGATGGTTATTGCAAATAGGACAAATCTTTTCTTCTTCTGTTAAAGTATATTCTATTCTTTCAACTGGAAGGTCTTCAAAGGACTTTTTATTTAAACCTTTTTTCTTTCTGCGTTTATATGTAATTTCTTCTATGATTGGTTCTTCTTTTTCAGGA
>NZ_JTEO01000049.1 GCF_024500045.1 Methanolobus chelungpuianus | reverse complement strand
GTGAAAGAAAGTATGAAATTTTAGAAAAGGGCCATAGGTATTTAGATATTGATATAGATGAGATACCTATATTTATTAGGAAAAATAAAGTATTGGTACTAGGAAAACATGCCAATACTGTTGATGATATAGATAATGAAGAGTTAGTAGTCATAGCCTTTGTAGAAGACAAGGCTAGCTATACCTATTATGATGATGACGGAAGAACCTTAGACTATAGGG
>NZ_JTEO01000048.1:494-605 GCF_024500045.1 Methanolobus chelungpuianus | reverse complement strand
GATTTTTAATGAATTAATTCTCATTATTATTTTGGTAACATGAGTTACCGATTTTTTCCCCTTTTAAGGTTAAAATACTATTAAGAAAAAAGCAGTAACTTAACATTGTAG
>NZ_JTEO01000048.1:0-228 GCF_024500045.1 Methanolobus chelungpuianus | reverse complement strand
GTGAAAATAAAGAAGCAGACGTTAGAATTGATGGAGTACTTCCGTGTCCTGTGAGGATTCCACTTATAGATTCTTTTAATAAATGGATGGATAATGAAAAAGATAATCTAGATATTATAGTAGATTATGAGTTGAAGGCTGCTTCTAGCGGAATAGATTGGTTAAAGGAATCTTTAGAAGAAGCAGATTCAGAAGAGGGTATATCAGATATATTTATATCTGCTGGTT
>NZ_JTEO01000047.1 GCF_024500045.1 Methanolobus chelungpuianus | reverse complement strand
CTAGAGAGAAATAATATGCATAGCAATATGCCTATAAAAAATCTAGTCCTTTTTTCCATTGTTATCAACCCTTCCTTTTAAATCCACTTAGAACCTATTACAAAGTATTGTCATTTCTCCCTATTTTATAAGTAATAAATAAAAGGATGAGCAATACTTCCAGCTCACCCTTTTATTTAAAATATACTTCCTACTTCCTTAATATCTGCTAAGTCTTCTCTATAATCTTCATCTTCTGGATTTAAACTATTTATAA
>NZ_JTEO01000046.1:911-1279 GCF_024500045.1 Methanolobus chelungpuianus | reverse complement strand
TTATATTCCCCAAATCATTGTAAACCGCTCCTCCACCAGAAAGCCTTCTAACCATGTTTATGTTAATCTAAAAGTAGGCCACCATTTCAGTTGAAAACTGGTCCACCTTTAAAATATAATACCCCTATGAATAACTTTTTAGGGGGAGATGGAAGGTGATAAGACTGGACCAAAAAGCAGAAATATTAATGAAATATTTCAGAGAAAACAAATCACAAAGAGCAATAAGTCGAGAGTTAGGCATTTCTAGAACTACAGTGCAAAAATATATTAAAGAGTTTGAATCTAAAAATAAGGCATTACGAGAGTTAAAAAAGGATGAAGATCATAACAAGGCCGAGATACTTCTTCTAATTGAAGAAATGGCA
>NZ_JTEO01000046.1:293-802 GCF_024500045.1 Methanolobus chelungpuianus | reverse complement strand
ATGAAAAAAATCGATTAATGGGAAGAACTAAACAGCTAATGAAAAAAATAGACATACATGAAGAACTAGTAGAAAGAGGATATGATATTGGATATACCACTGTTTGTAACTACATTAAAGAGACTTACGAGAAAAAGGAGGCCTACATTAGACAGGAATATGATTTAGGAGAAACATTAGAATTTGATTGGGGTGAAGTTAAACTTACGATTGATGGACGTGAAACTACTTTAAATATGGGTCTTTTCACAACTGCAAAAGGATCATACCATTATGCAAAACTTTATCAAAATCAAAAGATGGAAAACTTCTTAGATATCCATGTTAAGGCTTTTAATCAGATTGGAGGTGTTCATAGAGAAGTAGTTTATGACAATATGAAACAAGCAGTAAAAAGGTTTGTAGGTAGAAACGAAAAAGAAGCTACCGAAGATTTAATTAAAATATCTTTGTATTATGGATTTAGATACAGGTTCTGTAATATAGCTAGTGGAAATGAAAAAGGGCAT
>NZ_JTEO01000046.1:0-203 GCF_024500045.1 Methanolobus chelungpuianus | reverse complement strand
AAAGCGATTTTAATTCAATAGAAGAGGCTAATAAACATTTAGAAGAAAAGTTACTTAAACTTAATTCTAAAAAAAGAAATTGGCTTGAAAACAAAAGTCCAATAGATATTTTAAATGAAGAAATGGATTACCTGTTACCGCTAAAACCGTCCTATGATACATCTAGGAGAGTAGAGGCCAGGGTTAATAAGTATAGTGTAATT
>NZ_JTEO01000045.1:411-656 GCF_024500045.1 Methanolobus chelungpuianus | reverse complement strand
AGTATTGTGGCAAAGTTATCAGCAAGGTGCTGAAGTTCAACAAAATACTAGTATAGATTTAGTTGTAAGTAGTGGACCAGAAAAACCTAAGAAAGAAGATAAAAAAGAGCCTAAGGAAGAGAATAAAAAAGGACAGAAAAAAGATGATAATAATAATGGAAAAGGAAATGCAGGAAATGGCAAACCAGATTCTGGAGAAGAGGAACCAGATGAAGGGAATGGCTCAGGAGAGGAAGAAGGTTCAG
>NZ_JTEO01000045.1:0-236 GCF_024500045.1 Methanolobus chelungpuianus | reverse complement strand
GAATGTAGAGCAAGGGGAGTTTTTAGAGAGAATAAAATAACTCCCCTTATAGGGGACAGAGTGAAGATACGAGAAAATAATTTGGATATGACAGGTTATGTGGAAGAGATTATGGAAAGGGAAACAGAGCTTATAAGGCCCCCTGTAGCCAATGTAACCCAAGCTGTAATAGTAATGAGTGTTAAAAGTCCATCTTTGAATCTGTGGCTTCTGGATAGGTTTTTAGTGTTGGCAGA
>NZ_JTEO01000044.1:118-381 GCF_024500045.1 Methanolobus chelungpuianus | reverse complement strand
TCATTCTCAAATGGAAGGGGATAATTATGAATAATAACCTACTATTAAAAATAGATGAATTGAAAGTTTCAGCAGGAGATAGAAATATATTAAAGGGACTCAATTTAGAAATTAATGAAGGGGAAACCCATCTAATAATGGGGCCAAATGGAGCAGGGAAATCTACTCTTGGCAATGTATTGATGGGGCATCCAGAATATAAGATAAATGATGGAAGTATTTACTTCAATGGTGAAGACATAAATGAGCTTTCAGTAGATGAA
>NZ_JTEO01000044.1:0-90 GCF_024500045.1 Methanolobus chelungpuianus | reverse complement strand
TTCAATATCCAGAAGAAATTTCAGGAGTAACTGTAGAAAATTTTTTAAGGACTTCAAAAATGGCTGTTACAGGAGAGAATATACCAATAT
>NZ_JTEO01000043.1:433-616 GCF_024500045.1 Methanolobus chelungpuianus | reverse complement strand
CGTTTCTATTACTTCTTCTATTAATTTATTCTTGAATTCATTTCCTCTATCTGTATGAAATATTTTTATTTCAGTTAAAGGGTAGCTACAGCTTAGGAATGCTTCATATACTAGTTCTGCATCCTTTTTATCTCCTGCAGAGTAGCCTATTACTTCCTTATTGTGTAAGTCTAGTAATGTACA
>NZ_JTEO01000043.1:0-177 GCF_024500045.1 Methanolobus chelungpuianus | reverse complement strand
CCAATTCTTTTTTTATTTTTCTTGTTCCATAGTTATTTCTGCTTTTGCGAAAAATATCTATTATTTCATTTTCTAATTGTATTTCTTCTTTTGAAATCTTGTTACTTTCAGCTCTTTTATTTATATGATAATATACTAAGCTTCTCGGGACCTTAAGTAGTTTACACATTGCGTTAA
>NZ_JTEO01000042.1 GCF_024500045.1 Methanolobus chelungpuianus | reverse complement strand
AAAGAGCACTGGCTCTAAGACCTGTTTTTTAGTATAATTTATCTGTCATGAAAAACCATACTAAATTTAATCATAAAGCAAAAATCAAAAAAATGCAACTATCTTTTAGTTTTGATTTGACTAATAATTTTGATATGGATGACGAGGTTTTCCTGGTGCACAATATTATTGAGGAGATGAATTTAAGTTTTTTAACTAGTGCCTACTCTCATAAAGGTAGAAAGCCGGCTGTAGAACCACGTACTATGTTAAAAGTATTAGTTTTTGCATATCTAAATAGAAAATATTCAGCTAGAGATATTGAAGATGCTTGTAGATATGATCTTCGGTTTAGATGGCTTCTAAACAATAGTAAG
>NZ_JTEO01000041.1:353-738 GCF_024500045.1 Methanolobus chelungpuianus | reverse complement strand
ATGGTAGAAAAAATAGAATTAGAAATGCACGTTTTCCGTATAAAAAATATTTAGATGAACTTCAGGTAGACTATCTACCTGAGGACGCTAAAAAAAGGTTTAAAGAGCTTAAAACCCTAAATTTTATAGAAGAAGGTAGAAATGTTATTTTAGCGGGAAATCCTGGAACTGGAAAAACTCATCTATCAATAGGACTTGGCATTAATGCATGTAATAAAGGATACAAGGTATTTTTTACAACAGCAGCGACATTAATAAATGAACTCAAGGAATCTAGGAGTGAAAAAAAGCTTTATACATTTGAAAAGAGATTTGAAAAATATGATTTAATCATCATAGACGAACTAGGTTATATCTCATTTGACAAAGAGGGAAGCGAACTATT
>NZ_JTEO01000041.1:0-259 GCF_024500045.1 Methanolobus chelungpuianus | reverse complement strand
ATCCTTTGATAGATGGAATGAAATATTTAATGATGCAGTGCTAACAGCTGCTTTAATAGATAGGATGACCCATAAATCTTATGTAATTAACATGAATGGAGATTCTTATAGAATAAAAGAAACTAAAGAGTGGTTAGAGAAAAGTAATTAATTTTTTTTATTTCAACTGGCCCAGTTTTCGATTAAAATATGGTATAGTTTTCAGTTGACAAATACAATACAGAATTAAGAGTAGCAAGCAAAGCTTTGAGATCATATT
>NZ_JTEO01000040.1 GCF_024500045.1 Methanolobus chelungpuianus | reverse complement strand
AACTTCTTTCTATATAGCATCTTTACTATGTGATAATTTTGGAATAATATCTCCTGGAAAAGAAGTTATTGAAATTGTTAATAAAATGGTACATAGTGTAAAGTTAGAAAATAAATTTGCTGGTGTTGTGGAGTTAAACCTAGGAGTAGATGATTTACTAGTGGATACGGAAATAACGAAAGCAAGGATTATATCTGCAGTAAGCAGGTTAATTGATAATTTAAAAGCGGAAGCAATAATATTTGGATGT
>NZ_JTEO01000039.1 GCF_024500045.1 Methanolobus chelungpuianus | reverse complement strand
TAACCCTAATAAATACAATGAAGATGGAACTATCAAACGAGAAAATAAAGATAGATGGGTTAAGTCTAACAAATATATAAAAACTCAAAATGAATTAAGGGAATTACAAAGAAAACAAGCTGATATAAGAAAACAAAATCATGAGGAATTAGCAAATTATATATTGGGATTAGGAAATAAAATATATGTTGAGGATATGAATTATAAAGGTCTTCAATCTAAAGCAAAAGAAACTACTATTAATAAAAAAACAGGCAAATATAATAAAAAGAAACGATTTGGCAAATCACTAGCAAATAAAGCTCCCAGTATGTTTTTAACTATATTAGATAATAAATTAAAATTTAATGGAGAAGAATTATATA
>NZ_JTEO01000038.1 GCF_024500045.1 Methanolobus chelungpuianus | reverse complement strand
TCCCAATACAAATGGAAGCCAATTTTTTATAGTACAAAACTCCAAAGTAGACAAAGATATTATAAAACAGATGAAAGAATTAGGAGAAGAGAATGGTTATCCTGATTTTGTAATAGAAAATTATGAAAAAGTTGGAGGTACTTATTGGCTAGATGGTAGACATACAGTATTTGGTCAGGTCTTTGAAGGAATGGATATAGTAGATAAAATTGCAAAGGTAGATACAGATATGAATGACAGACCAATAGAGCCAGTAGTAAT
>NZ_JTEO01000037.1:1319-1648 GCF_024500045.1 Methanolobus chelungpuianus | reverse complement strand
AAGTACTGTTTCTTATCTATTATATCACCTCGTTATTTACGTGTCAATTTTATGATTTTTTAGAGTTTCCCCATTTTTTTAGGAAATTTAAAATTAGTCCTTGTGGATAAGGTAATTGCCAATTATATATCTATCCACAGATTTAAGTTTTTGCATAAAAATAAGTAAAATAGCCCTTTATTTTGATATAATGAGTTTGTTAAGAACCAAAATCAAAATGAAAAGGAGCTACTTTACTTATGATTAATTATATCAAACTTTCATATCAAATTAAAAGGAAATTATCAACTTTTTCAAAAAAAATATCTAAAAATATATCTAGACCAAAA
>NZ_JTEO01000037.1:795-1185 GCF_024500045.1 Methanolobus chelungpuianus | reverse complement strand
ACTATAGAAAGGCTTTCAAGAAATCTTTCAAGTTTTAATGAAACTGATCAACTCGTTGAAAACTACATTAATACAATACAATCACTTATTAATGATAATACAATTTTTTGTATAGATGGTTCTGAAATCACTAAACCTAATAGCAAAGTATTAGAAGATATGGGTACTGTGCGTGATGGAAGTACTGGAGAAACTAATGTTAATGGTTATAATATTTTAGAAATTGCTGCATTAACTAATAAACATGACATGCCTATATCAGTATATTCTAAAATTTACTCTAATGTCTGTAAAGATTTTAAAAGTGAAAATACAGAAACCTTAAAATCTCTTGAATTCATTAGAGCTCATTTTGGAAACGTAGGCATTAAAGCCCTCGATAGAGGCTAT
>NZ_JTEO01000037.1:538-715 GCF_024500045.1 Methanolobus chelungpuianus | reverse complement strand
TTGTAATTAGAGCCAAAAGAAATAGAGACGTTATTTATAATGGCAAAGTTATTAATATATTTAAATTGGCTAATAAATATAAAGGTAAATATGTTACTACTGTTAAAAACAAAGCAGGTAAAGCTAAAAAATGTAAGTTTAGTCATATACCTATAGCTTTACCCGCTATGCCTGATA
>NZ_JTEO01000037.1:0-454 GCF_024500045.1 Methanolobus chelungpuianus | reverse complement strand
TATTACTAATCTAAATCCTACAGATAAAAGGCTATCTATTGCCATCTTAAAAGTTTACTTAAAAAGATGGAAAATTGAAGAGTATTTTAGATTTAAAAAACAACAATTTGATTTTGAAAATATTAGAGTAAGGTCATTAAATAGTATTAGCACAATTAATTTATTGCTATCAATAACTATTGGTTTTATTGGAATGCTTTCTCAAAAAAGAAAAGAAAGTATCCTAGTAATGTTTATTCTTAAAATCTCCAAAAGAATTTATGATATACCAAAATTTAATTATTATGCATTATCAGATGGTATTTATACAATATTACAAAAAACAAAAACTGGTATTAAAAATTTCATAAAACCTATATTTAGAAATAAGGGATCACAACAGCTATTAATAGCTAATGCGTTTCTATAATTAGCCTACGGCTATTTTATAATTAAATTTTGGGGAAACTCTAAT
>NZ_JTEO01000036.1:927-1273 GCF_024500045.1 Methanolobus chelungpuianus | reverse complement strand
TTTTAATTGGAATAATATTTTTAGCTTTTTTCTTACTTTGGTTTGTTTTACAGCAAGGGGCGAAAAGCCCACTTCTTTAGGTGTGGGATGGATAGCCCAAATATAAAACTATGTGTATGTATAATTTGGCAACGTACACAAAATGTGATACGATACAAGTATGGAAAATAAATATAGAAGAACTAAAACAACAGTATCATTAATTAATTATCATTTCGTATTTTGCCCTAGATACAGAAGGAAAATATTTGATATTCCAGATGTTGAAATAAGATTTAAGGAAATAGTAAAAGATGTATGTGGCGAAAATAATATACAGATAATAGCAATAGAATGTGATAGAGAT
>NZ_JTEO01000036.1:505-865 GCF_024500045.1 Methanolobus chelungpuianus | reverse complement strand
TAAGTCCATCAGATGTAATGAATAAAATAAAAGGAGTGAGTAGTAAAATAATCAGAAATGAATTTGAAGAATTGAGTAAAATGCCAAGTCTATGGACTAGAAGTTTTTTTGTGTCAACTGCTGGAAATGTATCTAGTGAAACAATTAAAAAATATGTAGAAAACCAAAAGAAACGTTATTAATTAGGAGGTGGATATGATGTCAAACTTTGTTTTAACCTTAGAACTCAAAACTGAAAAATGGCAAGAAGATATATTAGACAAGAGATTTAATATAGGTAGACAAATATACAATGCTTGTTTAGGAGAGTTATATAAAAGATACAATACTATGACTCAAAGAAAAGAATATAATAAAGTG
>NZ_JTEO01000036.1:0-284 GCF_024500045.1 Methanolobus chelungpuianus | reverse complement strand
TTTGAAAAATATATGTTCCTTGAATCTAAAAGAGTATATTTTAAAAAATATGGTGAGCTAAATAGTTTGGAAGGTAAAAGTAACGGAACTGGTATTAAATTTCAAGATGACAAGCTAGTGTGGAACAAATTAGAAATATCAGCAATTATAAAGAAAAGTGATGAATATGCTCAAATGGCTTTAGAAAATAAAATTAAGTATTGTAGAATACTAAGAAGATTTATAAGAGGTAAATATAAGTATTATATACAACTTGTGCTAGAGGGGATGCCACCTATAAAAAT
>NZ_JTEO01000035.1 GCF_024500045.1 Methanolobus chelungpuianus | reverse complement strand
TCAGCGTCAGTTGCAGTCCAGAGAGCCGCCTTCGCCACTGATATTCTTCCTAATATCTACGCATTTCACCGCTACACTAGGAATTCCACTCTCCTCTCCTGCACTCAAGCCTTACAGTTTCAAATGCTTACCACAGTTAAGCCGTGATCTTTCACATCTGACTTGCAAGGCCGCCTACGCACCCTTTACACCCAGTAATTCCGGACAACGCTCGCCCCCTACGTGTTACCGCGGCTGCTGGCACGTAGTTAGCCGGGGCTTCCTCCTAAGGTACCGTCACTATCTTCCCTTAGGACAGAGCTTTACGATCCGAAGACCTTCATCGCTCACGCGGCGTCGCTGCATCAGAGTTTCCTCCATTGTGCAATATTCCCCACTGCTGCCTCCCGTAGGAGTCTGGACCGTGTCTCAGTTCCAGTGTGGCCGGTCACCCTCTCAGGCCGGCTACCCATCGTAGTCTTGGTGAGCCATTACCTCACCAACTAACTAATGGGACGCGAGATCATCAAGCACCGCTAAACGCTTTAACTTACTTTTCATGCGAAATGTAAGTGTCATAGGGTATTATTCCCAGT
>NZ_JTEO01000034.1:443-589 GCF_024500045.1 Methanolobus chelungpuianus | reverse complement strand
AGTAGCTCCCCTTATTACAGCTCCAAGACAAATAATGGCATCATATTTTTTTGATGCGGCTAATTTTTTTGCTATTAGTGGTATTTCAAAAGAACCTGGAACCCAAAATATTGATATGTCTTCTGATTCCACCCCATGCCTTTTTA
>NZ_JTEO01000034.1:0-174 GCF_024500045.1 Methanolobus chelungpuianus | reverse complement strand
TCCTGAAAGACCAGATATTTTCCTAGGATTATTTGTCATAAGCCTTATCTTCTTAAGTCCAATATGTGATAATATCTGTGCTCCAATCCCATAATCCCTCATATCATCTTCATATCCTAAAGCCAGATTTGCTTCTACAGTATCCATCCCATTGTCTTGAAGGGAATAAGCTTT
>NZ_JTEO01000033.1:347-1622 GCF_024500045.1 Methanolobus chelungpuianus | reverse complement strand
AAGTCCTCTCTCCCGCACCAGATAAAATTGGCGAAAGCCAATTTTTTTATGGCTCTTTGTCAATATTTGGGGTGGGATTTTCTTAAATCCCGCTCCATTACTATTTTTACCCTTATTTTTGTGTTATGATTGAGATGGATAGAATTACATGTATTTTGGGCACACTTAAATAAACCTAGCTAAAATGTAGGCTTCTTACAGGTATTCACTTTTAGAAGTTTAGCTTGTACAGTGAAGTATTCTATTACGAAATCTATAAAAGTTTTTAAGTCCAAAGGATATTCGTTTTAATACTTTGATTTTATTGTTGAAACCTTCAGTTGGACCATTAGTATAACCATATTTAAAGGCATTTTTAATTTCCTTATGCCATCTTCTATATGTAGCTGCACATTTTTCAAACTCTGGTATTCCAGAGCTTTCTGCATTTTGAATCCACTTAGCTAATTCCCTACATTGGTAGGAATATTTATCGCTTTGACAGATTTCATAAAACCATTCTTTAAGTTTATGGGCAATACGTAGGTCATCATTATATAAAAGCATTAAATCAACGGCTTCTTTATTCTCATCCTTAAGCTTATGATATCGCGTTAAAATTAGCTTTCTGCTCCGTTTATAGTATTTTCTAAGAGTAGCAGTCATAGATTTTTGTATGCGTTTCCTGACATTTTCAATAGCCCAAGTTACATGCCTAATGAAGTGGTATTTATCGATAACAATTATAGCATTAGGGAAAAATACTTTAGCTAAATCAACGTAAGGCTGCCACATGTCGCATACAAAGAACTTCACCTTATTCCTTTCCTTACGAGAAAATTGCCTAAAGTAGCCTACAAGATCACTTTGACACCTGTCAGGAATAATATCTAAAACCTTATTGTTTTCCCCATCAACAAGAATACACTGATACTTTCCAGTCTCTGCATTCCCCTTAAACTCATCAATACATAGAACCTTAGGTAGTGTAGGAGTACCATAATTAACATGATTAAAGATACGAATAACAGTAGAAACAGAGACGTTGGCCACTTTAGCTACAGAAGTTAGACTAGTTAGCTTGGTAAGCTCTTGGCAAATAAAAAATGCTAAACGGTTAGTCATGCGGTGATAGCGAGGTAGAAAGTCATAAGACTCATAAAACCTCTTTCCACAAGAGCAAGCATACCTTCTTTTTCGAAGTACAAGATATGTGTGCTTAAATTGAAAAGGTAAATCCTTAATTGTCTGTTCTCTGTAGTCATGAATTTTAGAAGTTTTAGCACCACAAGCAGG
>NZ_JTEO01000033.1:0-254 GCF_024500045.1 Methanolobus chelungpuianus | reverse complement strand
TTTTAGTTACTTTAACCCCTTTTAAATTTAATAATTGTGTGATAAAATTAGATTGCACTTGTGAATAAACCTCCTTTGTATGTTTTTTTAACCAATTAACATTTTAGCAGGTTTATTTCACGAGTGCATTTTATTTTTAGAAAAAATAAATGTTAGGGTAAATTATTTTCCACCCCAACATTTATTATAGAACCTATATTTACAAGGATTTTTTATATTAGAATAAATAACATTGGAGGATTATATATGAAAAA
>NZ_JTEO01000032.1 GCF_024500045.1 Methanolobus chelungpuianus | reverse complement strand
TCCTGGTTCATCAGCTTTTATAATAAAGATGACAGCAGATAAAAATACAAAGAAACTTTTAGGACTTCAAGTTTTAGGTTTAGATCGTTCAGCAGTAGATAAAATTGTAGATATTGCAGTGACAGCTATATCTTTAGATGGTAGCTTAGAAGATATAAAAGATTTAGATTTGGCTTATGCACCACCTTTCTCAACAGCAATCCATCCTTTTGCACATACTGTAAATGTATTGTTAAATAAAATATCTGGTGATTTTGTAACGGC
>NZ_JTEO01000031.1 GCF_024500045.1 Methanolobus chelungpuianus | reverse complement strand
ATAAAGAAGCCTCTGAACTCCTATTCACTTACCTATCCTTAAGGGCAGGTAGAAAATCTACAATAATAACTACAAATTTATCTTTTGAAAGGTGGGATGAAATATTTAAAGATCCAGTAATGACAGCGGCAATGATAGACAGGCTTACCCATAAATCATATATTGTAAATATGAATGGTAATTCTTATAGATTAAAAGAGACACAGCTTTGGTTAGAAAAGCAATAATTTTTTTACCTTAACTAGAGGAATTTTGGATTAAAATATAGGGGAATATTCACTTGACAAATACAAGAAGTTCA
>NZ_JTEO01000030.1 GCF_024500045.1 Methanolobus chelungpuianus | reverse complement strand
ATAAAGAAGCCTCTGAACTCTTATTTACTTATCTGTCTTTAAGGGCAGGAAGAAAATCTACAATAATAACTACAAATTTATCTTTTGAAAGGTGGGATGAAATATTTAAGGATCCAGTAATGACAGCGGCAATGATAGACAGGCTTACTCATAAATCATATATTGTAAATATGAATGGTAATTCTTATAGATTAAAAGAAACACAGCTTTGGTTAGAAAAGCAATAATTTTTTTACCTAAACTAGAGGATTTTTGGATTAGAATATAGAGGAATTTTCACTTGACAAATACAATAGTTTACACT
>NZ_JTEO01000029.1 GCF_024500045.1 Methanolobus chelungpuianus | reverse complement strand
ATTCACTAAATGTTGTTCTTGGAATAAATCCTTATATATCAGGAGGAGTTATAGCAGTGTTAACTGCTCTAGTAATAATTGGAGGAGTTAAAAATATTGGAAAAATAACTGGGAAAATAGTACCTGTCATGTCAGTAGCCTATATAGTTGGTTCGCTTATAGCTATATTTAGTAATGTATCCATGATTCCAACAGTTTTCAAAATGATATTTACAAATGCACTTACAGCAAAAGCATTAGCAGGA
>NZ_JTEO01000028.1:439-626 GCF_024500045.1 Methanolobus chelungpuianus | reverse complement strand
CTCTTTTGATGTATCTGGTAAATAGTCAGACTGTCCTATAATAATTACAACTTTATCTTGAACAGCTTCTTCCATTGACCAGTAGGACTTTAAGTTAATATGGCTTACCCCTAATTGATAAATTACTGAAATCATTTGCTCTGTCATTTCAGGACTTTCATCAATTAATATTACTTCTTCACCATCT
>NZ_JTEO01000028.1:0-171 GCF_024500045.1 Methanolobus chelungpuianus | reverse complement strand
AGCTCACTATTGCTAGTGTTTTCTTCATAAAACCACTCCTTAGCTTTCTCAACTAGTATAAATCTTATTAACCATCAAATCCTAAAATATTAACATGATATCAATAAATAATATACTTGTTTTTTGTTTAAAAGTCAAAAAATCTTCCGAATTGTCTGAAAATTAGTGGTG
>NZ_JTEO01000027.1 GCF_024500045.1 Methanolobus chelungpuianus | reverse complement strand
AAATCCTTTGATTCTTTCAGAAACTGGAATGGAAAAAGACCAGCTAATTAAAGTCAATAGATTTTAGCAAAATAATATTTAATGTTTTTTGGAAAAATTAATAATAAAAAAATGCACACCTAATAAACCAATAATTATTGGCTTAAAAAACGAAACTGTTATTTAAAATTGTTCTTTGAAAACTAAACATTAAATACAGATCATTAGGCTACTAAAGACCTAGTAAGCAGTAGTTCCTTATGCTCCTCTGGGGTTCTTAGCTCAAAAGGCTTTTTGTCTCTCATGACGGCAAATATAATATTTACTAATTTTCTCATTACAGCACCTAATGCAACCTTTTTGGGCTTGTTCATACACTTTTTCTGGTAGAACTCATAGATCACTGGATTAGTTTTATTACCATTTCTTTTGCTTCGAACATTGGCCAAAGCAGTTGTAAAAATGACCCTACGAAGCAATCTAGAGCCCCTTTTAGACATTTTGTTACGGGTCCCGGTGAATTCACCCGACTGATTAACAGAGGGATCAATTCCAAAGAAAGCTACAAGTTTATTAGGGCTAGAAAATGCGGAAAAATCACCAACTTCAGCAAGTATCGTGGCAGCAGTTAGCACCCCAATACCAGGAATACTGCATAGTAGATTAATAATAGGTGATAATACAGGATCATCTTTTAAAGAATCCGCTAAAATGATTTCATTAATTGCATCAAGTATGTTTTTTTGGGCTTCCTGTAAGGTTCTTACCATGGAAATATTAACTTTGAGAATGGCTAGGTTTCCAGGATTACTGATACTTAAGTCTTTAAACTCCTTAGCTTTTAAAACTAAAAGTTCATATTTTTCAGTAGACCATCCTAGACCTTTCTTAGAAGTTTTTTCAATAAGTGATATTAATGTTTTCTTATTAGCCTTTAGAATTTGATTGGGTGAAGGATACCTATCAAGCACCGCTAAGGCAGTCTTTGAATATACATTTTGGAAGACCTCTGTAAAGTTTAGCATTACTTGATCAATAATGCCAATAAGCCTATTCTTGTAAGTAGTAAGTTCATCACCCAACTTGTAATATTGGCGGCAGAGGCTTTTGAGACAATCAATAACATCATCAGGCACAGCTGTAGTCTTAATAAAAGAAAATCTATAAAGCAATGCAATCTTATGGGCATCAAATTTATCATTTTTTACTTTCCTTATTCCAATATTTTTGATAGAATCAAATTGGATGGGGTTTATGATAGAGACCTCAAATCCAGAATCAGAAAGATAGTGGAAGAGGATTTTGTGATAGTGCCCAGTGGATTCTAAGACTACGACAGGCCTAATTGCAAAATCCTTTTCTGCTTTTTGCAATAGACCTATAGCCTTTTGAATACTGTCAATTGAATCATGATAGATCTTAATACGATGATAAATCTCATTATTAGGGGACAAAATACACATTTCACTAAAATTTTTACCAACATCAATACCAGCTACAGGTGGATAATTCATAAGAAACCTCCTAAATAAAGTATTTGGATTTAGAAATCCATTCCTTCTCAAATAAGTACACAACCTTGCATGTGACACGAGGAACCAGTGTTAACTGGCCTCAACCAGCCAAATAATGTAATCTTATGAGAATGGATAGATACTCTTTTTTACAGGTAGTCGCCTAAAGGCGTCCTAGGAGGAGTTTCATCAACCTCCAAATCCATAAATTAATTATACAATATTGTCATGGTTCAGGCCAAATTAAACTAGGCTTATGGCTAAGATAAGAAGCCAAAGAAATGTATTTAATGATTAGAAAAGAAGACTATATTAGTATCTAAGAAATTGATAATTATTACAGTGGAAAACTGTAATTTGATTATAACTATATTGTACAAGGAGGAGTATTTACAGCTACAGCACTATCTGCAGTTATAGCTACATTAATAATG
>NZ_JTEO01000026.1 GCF_024500045.1 Methanolobus chelungpuianus | reverse complement strand
ATATTTCACCTTTCAATACCTTATCTATCAAAGTTTCTAAATCTAGTTTAATAACTTCAATATATTCATCCTTTTCTGGTTCAGCAGCGCCTTCTGTTAATTCAGTAGCCAAAAATAAATGCATTTTTTCATTTGTAAATCCTGCCGATGTATAAAATTCAGTTATGTATTCTATTTTAGCAGATGAAAACCCAGTTTCTTCCTTTAATTCTCTTATGGCGGTCTCTCTAGGCTCTTCTCCTATTTCTAGTTTTCCAGCAGGTATTTCTAATAGTTCTTTTTCTACAGCTTTTCTATATTGCTT
>NZ_JTEO01000025.1 GCF_024500045.1 Methanolobus chelungpuianus | reverse complement strand
GGTATTTACTTTATGTATCCCCACCATGGACTCCAACTAGATTTGATGAAGAAGGTTTAAAAGAAGTAGAAAGTAAGTTCTTTAGAACTATAAGAAATGTATATAATTTCTTCACATTATATGCAAATACAGATGAAATAGATCCAAGAGAATTTGATATTGAATATACAAATAGACCAGAATTAGATAGATGGATACTTTCTAAATATAATAGTTTGTTGAAAAATTTAGAAACTAACATGAATGAATATGATTTAACTAGAGCAGTAAGAAATATACAGGAATTTGTAAATGAAGATTTGTCTAATTGGTATATTAGACGTTC
>NZ_JTEO01000024.1:417-571 GCF_024500045.1 Methanolobus chelungpuianus | reverse complement strand
AGTAGGATACGGGTTTGGAATTCTGAAAATATTATTTTTACACTAGATAAGAATAGAGCAAAGCAATATAAGGAAGAAATTGTTGATATAAATGAAAAATATGTAAGGATTTCAAACAATGCTTTTGAAAGAAATTTAAAAATAAAAGAAGCTG
>NZ_JTEO01000024.1:0-167 GCF_024500045.1 Methanolobus chelungpuianus | reverse complement strand
AAGTGAAATAAACACTATAGATTCAGATGTTTTCAATAATTGTGAGAAACTGGAATATATCCAATTGCCAAAGGCTGTAAAAAGGATTGAATTCCGTTCTTTTTATAGAACAAAATCATTAAAGAAAATTATATTACCAGAAGATTTAGAGTACATAGGTAAAGAAG
>NZ_JTEO01000023.1 GCF_024500045.1 Methanolobus chelungpuianus | reverse complement strand
TGGTGTGGGAGGTCGGTAGGTGAAATAATCACCTACCTCCTACCTGTTTGTGTGCCCAGCATGATCAACAACTTGGTGGTGAAAGTCCACTACGGGCTTGGTAGTAGGAACCGTTAGCTAAAGGCAAGGGTGTCCATGGTGACGTGGAATCTGAAGGAAGCCAGAGGCAAAATCTCGAACCGACGAACAGAAATCACATCAGGCTGAAGTAGAATGGATGAGTTTGCAAAACAAAACAAAGTCCAATACTACCCGAACTCTACACAGTAAATGTGGCGGTTACATGAGATGAAGGTTGTTGTTCTTACCTGGGGAGGTCTCATGGACATGGGAAAACAGAGTATGAACCATGGTTGAAATAAGATTTGTCATGAGAAGTCAGCAGAAGCCATAGTACTATGGGAATCTAGATACCATAGGAAGGGCCGAATCATAGGAGATGAAGTCAATGAAAATCACCAAGAACACGCATGAATGCAGAAAACAGAATAAAGACACCATCACCAACTGTGGGAATAGTGTGGAACACGAAAGACACAGAAATGGGCAGAGTGATTCAAGGATGATTGAAAAAGACAACATCAACACTAACAAATCAACAGTGAAGATGTTAGAAAGTATCCTATCTAGAGAGAATATGAATAGAGCATATTTAAAAGTTAAAAGAAACAAAGGAGCAGGTGGAGTTGATAAGATGGAAATGGATGAACTTCTAGAACACTTAAAAACCCACCGGGAGGAAATACTAACATCTCTACTGAATGGAAGCTACAAACCATATCCAGTTAAACGTGTAGAAATACCAAAAGAAAATGGAAAAACACGAAAACTTGGTATACCAACATTGGTAGATAGAGTAATTCAACAAGCAATTCTTCAAATACTAAGTCCTATGTACGAAAAACAATTTTCAGAAACAAGTTATGGTTTTAGACCAAATAGGGGATGTCATAATGCCTTGAAGAAATGCCAAGAATACGCAAACCAAGGATACTGGTATGTTATCGATATGGATTTAGAGAAATTCTTCGACACAGTAAATCAATCTATGCTAATGGAAATTTTATCAAGAACAATAGAAGACAATAGAGTACTATCTTTAATTCAAAAGTTCCTAAATGCAGGAATAATGAATAAAGGAATGTTCATAAAAAGCAAACAAGGAGTTCCACAAGGCGGACCAATTAGTCCACTTTTAGCAAATATTATGCTAAACGAGCTAGACCAAGAGCTTGAAAAATGGGGATATAGATTTGTAAGATATTGTGATGACCTCATGATATTTACAAAGAGTAAAAGAGCTGCACAAAGACAATATAAGAGAGTTATCAAATTCATAGAAGGTAAACTAAAACTTAAGGTTAATAAAGATAAAACAAATATCTCTAAACTAGTACAAGTAAAATATCTAGGATACAGCTTCTATAGAATTAAAGGAAAGTGCAGATTCAGAGTTCATCCCAAAAGCATAAAGAAACTAAAAGATAAGATAAGACAAGTAACAGGTAGAAGTAACGGTATGAGCATAGAGGGAAGAAAAACAAAACTAAACCAGATAATAAGGGGATGGGTTCAATACTTTAAATTAGCAGATATGAAAGGTATCATGAAAACCATCGACCAATGGTTGAGAAGAAGAATCCGAATGATAACATGGAAAAGATGGAAAAAGGTTAGAACTAAATTCGAAAACCTTCAGAAATTAGGAGTAGCTAGAGAAAGAGCTTGGGAATGGGCGAATACAAGAAAAGGCTACTGGCATGTTGCCAATAGCTGGATTCTTGATACCACCCTAACCAACGCTAGATTTAAAAAACAAGGATATTTAAGTTTTCTTAAATATTATCTTGAAGTTAGAGTGTAAACTATGAAACCGCCGTATACGTGAACCGTTTGTACGGTGGTGTGGGAGGTCGGTAGGTGAAATAATCACCTACCTCCTACCCGATTATCCTCTTTCCACCAAAACTGGTATAGTCAAACTAAAAGAGGTATAA
>NZ_JTEO01000022.1 GCF_024500045.1 Methanolobus chelungpuianus | reverse complement strand
TTCCATAGGTGTCATTTCATCTTTAAACAGCGACATTCATCTTCCCCCTAGTATAATAATGTCATAGTCAATAAAGACTATGCAGTTAAAACTTTTCTAAAAATCTTATTTCTTTATTCAGTAACTGAAGAAGATATTCAACCTTCGTCAGAGGTTACTTCTAATTTAATATGTCTAACGGCTCCTGATAGACTCCAGACTTATCATAAGATATAATCTTAAGGGATAGGACGAAAAATGTATTCCCCCTTGGGAGGTCAGTTTCTACTGGCTCATACCCCTGATTAAGTCAATTAGTCCATTCAATGAGGTTTTATGATTTGGCTGGTTGGGAGCCTTCAGGCTATACCCGTATCACATGCTAGGATGTGTACTCATTGATTGGAAATGGATTCCTATCTGAAAGGAGCTGTAGTTTATGTCTAATAATATTAAGTATGATTTATTTATTTCTGTTGGTATTGATGTAGGTGCGGACTTTAGTTTTATGTCTATTGCACTACCTAATCAAACCTTTGTGGGTAAACCTTTTAAAATCATTCATTCTGATTTTAATTCCCTATCTATGGCTATTTCAAAAATCAAAGAAGCAGAAGAGATGTATTCTTTGGAAAGCCGTATTTTCCTAGAATCCACAGGGATTTATCATTACCCACTCTTCTGCTATCTTAGTGATAAAGGATTTTTGGTATCCATCATTAATCCTATCATCTCTAAGAATAGCACAAATATTAATATTAGGAAAGTCCATAATGATAAATTTGATTCTAAAAAGCTTGCTTTAATTGGTCTAAAGCCTGATTTAAAGGTCTCTCTTATGCCTTCGGAGCTTGCCCTTGATTTAAGAAATCTTTCAAGGGAGTATTATGATCTTGTGGATAATCGTTCTGCTTACATTAATAAACTTCAAGGTGAACTTAGAATGGCATTTCCACAGTATTTAAAGATCTTTTCCAAGGTTACCGTTAATACATCCTTAACCTTGTTAGAGAAGTTTACTTCTCCAGATGGATTTTTAGAGGCTTCTAAAGATCAAATCATTACCTCTATTAGGTCTACTGCTCGTTTTGGTATTACCTATGCTGAAAAGAAGTACAAGGCTATTATTCAGGCTGCTAAGGATGCTAAGACTTTTAGTTATTCTGTAAACAGTAATTTCAAACGTATCCTTCTATATATCCGTTTTATCAGACAGTATAACGATGAAATCGAAGCTATATTATCTGATATGCGTGAACTTGTTGAGTCTAACGAGGATACGGATTTTGTAAAGCAAATACGCCTTATTGAATCTATTAAAGGTGCTGGCTTTCTTTCCGCTGTTACCCTTATGTGTGAAATTGGGGATTTCTCTGCTTTTAAATCTCCTAAACAACTTTTTGCATATTTTGGTCTTGATCCAGCTGTTAACCAATCTGGCAACTTTAAAGGTACTGATGTTAATATATCAAAACGAGGTTCACGGATTGCAAGAAGAGTAATACATACCATAGCTTTAGTCAGTATTGCTCTAAATCGTAATGGAACTGCTAACAATCCTGTTCTACGTGAATACTATCTTAAAAAGTGTCAAAGCAAGCCTAAAATGGTAGCTCTAGGAGCCATCATGCATAAAGTGTGTAATATTGTATTTGCAATACTTCGTGATGAAAAAGAATTTAAAATCATCACTCCAGAGGAACACCAAGCGAATTACTTGAAGGCGAAATACGGCATCGCTGCATAAGGAATTCTATATTTAATTTTGAATTTTTGACGCCTTTTAGAAGGCCTATTAAGTTTACCCTTTTTTAGCTAGAATTGATTGAAATATTTATTAGGAATTTTTAAATTTACTATTGACAATTCTTAGCTGGACTTACATAAATTTGATTTTCTGATTGATAATATATATAATTTATAATCAGTTTAGTTTCCATAGTTGTAAGTGGAAGCCTTGCTGGACCTACATCTATACCAAGGGAATTCATAGCTTCCTTTACTGGTATAGGATTTACTTCTATAAACAATGCATC
>NZ_JTEO01000021.1 GCF_024500045.1 Methanolobus chelungpuianus | reverse complement strand
GACGATACTGCAGTAAGATACTATGTAATGAAGGCATTCACAGCCCCTGGAACTTATGAGGTTCGTGGTGAGGTTGTAGAAGGCACAGGTGCTCAGACATGGACTGCTACAAACTTCGCAGGCTTCTACTATGACCTGGATGACAACATTTCTACTGAAACAATGGAGATCGCAGCAATTAGCGGACGTACCATTGCAGCAGGCGA
>NZ_JTEO01000020.1 GCF_024500045.1 Methanolobus chelungpuianus | reverse complement strand
ATTAGTTTGGTTAATTCCTTGTTTGTAGTTTATAGATTCACTACCGGTCAGAATTAACCGAACTGCCAAGATCCAACGTCGGACAGGAATACTTGGGCTCCTGTCCCCACTTATTAGGCGGTGATTGTGATTGTTTTTCGCGCATTGCGCGAGGACTGCTACATGGCTTTTATCGTATATAAGCATTTCGACCCTTGATAATCGATTGCAACGATATCGAGCTTTTCGCAGCGCATTTCCCCCGCATGATGCGAGGACTTCCTACAAGGCAATCTTGGTATTTATACCTTGCGACCAAACTTGGCCGGAGGCGAATATTGAAAGCCTTG
>NZ_JTEO01000019.1:858-2292 GCF_024500045.1 Methanolobus chelungpuianus | reverse complement strand
GAGTTCAGAGGCTTCTTTATCGAAAGAAATATATCCTAATTCATCTGCTATAATAAGGTCATATTTTTCAAATTTCTTTTCAAAAGCCCTTAGTGTTTTTTCAGATCTAGATTCCTTTAGTTCATTTACCAGTAAAGGTATTGTGGTAAAAAGAACCTTATATCCTTTGTTACAGGCTTTAATTCCAAGGCCTATAGCTATATGTGTTTTTCCTGTACCAGGGTTTCCTGCAAGTATTATATTTTGTCCTGTTTCTATAAAATCTAATGATGAAAATACTTTTATTTTATCTCTTGCATCTTGAGGTAAATCCTCTAGGCTTAGGTCTTCTATATACCTTTTATATGGAAATCTTGCTTGCCTAATTCTACTTTTTATTCCATTTGCTTTTCTTAAATCATATTCATTTTCTAATAAGGATAAAAGAAAAGCTTCATATGTTAAATTCTTTATATTTGCTTCCTTTATTTCATCCTCTATATTTCTAGTTATATATGGTAATTTCAACTCCTTTGCTATGGTTTTTATATTAGTTTTAACTATATCTTTTTTCATATTATCAAAGTCTCCTTATCAAAATCTCCCGATGAATTTTTTAGTAAATTTCCATAATGATTAAGGATTAACTTTGAATGCTCCTCTATTTCTGTGTTTTTATATTTGTTTTCATCTATGATTTCTTTTTGTCTATTACATAAAAGCTTTATTTTTTCTGTATCTATATTTAAAGGATTTATTTTTTCCAATTCTTTTATTGATTCTTCTATTTTTTCTAAGCCCTCTTTTGAAATTAATTCAATTAGGTCTATGAAATCTCTTGGATTTTCGGTATAATATTTAGTGTATATATCTTGAAGCTTGGAATTTATTTGTCGCATGGCTGTGCTTCTATGAATTGCTCCAGGCTTCTTTTTTAATGTATTTAAATAGTGTTCTATTTTTATATTCCATGTATTAGCTCCAAAACTTCTTACGTGTTCAGCTACTAATTCATTTTCATGATAGACTAGTATATTATTTGGATAAATCTTTGCTGTTACGAATTTTCCAACCAATGAATCTGGAACTGAATATTTGTTTTCCTCTATGTTTATTACAGAATACTTATTTACCCTTAACTCTACTACTCTTGAAATATCATATGATGGCACAAGTTTTATTAAGTGAGGTAATTCCTCTTCTAAAAATTCTTTTGCACTTTTATTTTCATTATGTTTTTGTGGTTTAGAATTTAATTTTTTTAATTCTTCTTCTAAATATTTATTGGCCTCTTCTAATGTTTCAAATGAATCTTTTTTACTAAATACCTTTCTCCTCACATATTCTACAGATCTTTCCACATGCCCTTTTTCATTTCCACGTCTGGCATTACAAAATCTATATTTAAAACCATAATACATAGATAATTTTAAAAGATCTTCTGTAGGTTCCTTT
>NZ_JTEO01000019.1:0-834 GCF_024500045.1 Methanolobus chelungpuianus | reverse complement strand
TCCTTTTCTGTTTTACTTACAAATCTTGCTACTGCAACTTTCATATTGTCATATACTATTTCCTTATGAACCCCTCCTACATGGTTGAAAAATCTAACATGAGAATCTAGAAAACTTTCCATTTTTTGATTTTGATAAAGATACGCAAATCTGTAGTTTCCTCTTGCTGTTGTCATTACAGCCATTTGTATTACTTTAGATTTTCCACCTATTTCTAGTTTAACATGTCCCCAGTCAAACTCACTTACATCTCCTGGATCATATTCTTGCCTTATATATGCTTCCTTTTTCTTATTCAATTTATTTTTTATATAGTTACATACAGTTGAATAACTTATGTCATAGCCTTCTTCTTTAAGGCATTCATGAATATCTATTTTTTTCTTTTGCTGTTTGCTTTTTCCTTCTTGTATCTTCTTTTCATTTTCCTCTAGATAAAAATCTATTTTATCCATTATTTCATTTGTTAATTTAACTTTAGTTCTATTACTCGCATCGTATTTTGGTGGTTCTACAATTTCTTCAGTTAAGATTAGTTTATCTCCTTCTCCCTCCAATAGCATAGCTCTTTTTTCTTCATATTCTCTGATATATTTTCTAATTGTTTTTCTATCAATTCCAGTCTCTCTGTGGATTGCCCATTGAGATTTTCCTCCTAAAAATCCATCTATTATTATTTTTTGTTTATCCATTAAACTTATCATCCCCTAGCCTCCCTATGAATTATCATAGGGTTATTATATATTTCTTCTAGAGGAATTTTCAATTAGAATTTGGGGTACTTTTAGAATATCATATACAGGTCTATGAAGAAACTTTTAGAGGTACAGTAGA
>NZ_JTEO01000018.1 GCF_024500045.1 Methanolobus chelungpuianus | reverse complement strand
TCATAATCGATTCCGAAATAACCATGAGTTAATCGATCCCGCATACCGGCAATCACCCGCCATGGAATGTCAGGATAACTTGCTTTTATCTCATCCGGCACATTCTTAGCGGCTTCACCAATGATCTCGATATTCTTCACAACCGCCTTCTGGGTTTTCCTATCGTTCAGAAATTCAGTGAAGTCCATTCCTGAAGTGAACTCTTCAATCTCATCAATCGATTCAACAATGTCAGTTAAAAACAGCCTGTACTCACGTATGAAAACCACCTCATGCGTGTGCATAAACCACTTCTGACAAAATCCTGCTCTTCAATTCATCCCTTACGGCACGCTTCGAGACTATATCCACCTTTGACCCGAACTCTTCTTCAAGAAAAATTCCAAGGGCTGCGAGATCAAAAAGATCCGCACCTTTCTCAAAATCAACAAGGAAGTCTATATCGCTGCCGGTTTTGCTTTCATTCCT
>NZ_JTEO01000017.1 GCF_024500045.1 Methanolobus chelungpuianus | reverse complement strand
GCTATTGATGTAATGGGGTATGATGAGGTCTGTATTTCCTCCAGCAGCCGCTACTGATATTACGCCGAGTTTCTCGAAGAAGTATACATTTGAGAGCGCCCCAACAGTGAAGGCAACTCCTGTCATCATCAGGATGAACGGCCCTCCCACCAGCACTGCACGATTCAGTGCCCTGTCGTTACTTACTGTCATGAACCTGACGG
>NZ_JTEO01000016.1 GCF_024500045.1 Methanolobus chelungpuianus | reverse complement strand
AAAGTGATAGCTGTTCCCACACCTTCACCGGTCTTCTCTTTTGCCAGCTCCGGAGTGAGTATCTCCATTGCAGCGTTCATAGCCTTTGCGGACATCATGATCTGAGGGAGATAGATCTCTGCTGCCTCGAATTTGTCACCAACTATCTTCATTCCTACAGATAAGCCTTCGTTGATGGCGTCAAATGCTGGTATACCGGCAGCCAGAGCCGCCTTGGTAGCCTCTACAGTACCGTTGATGTTCTGCTTGACGATTGCGTCCCTAAGATTATCTAAGATTTCTTGTTTTGACATAAAATGCCTCCTATTAGTGGGTTTACGGCTGACGACAGCCTATTACCTACTTCACTATATTTATAAATTTCCCCTAAAAAGAGATGCCTTGCAAAAGCAGGCATCTCATAAGTTCGCTAAACTATTGCTGGTAGGATCTCATCTGATCTTCTGCCTGAATTTTTCACAGCAGT
>NZ_JTEO01000015.1 GCF_024500045.1 Methanolobus chelungpuianus | reverse complement strand
AGCTATGTAATGAGAACTACCAGTACCTGGGCAAATGCTGTATCGGATCAAAAAGGAGACATGTCATTCAAGTTATTGTGATAACTGCACCTGAGATATCCGAACATTTTATGCACAGTCTAATGTGGATCGGAGGACCTATGTCCTTCATCCACACTTCTTTTAAAACCTCAATATCAGGATGATTAAAGTGCTCTATATAATTAAAATCACTATTAGGCCCTGTATGTTATGTAGTATTTAAATACATATGAGGTTTTAAATATAAATAAATTCATATTTATCTGATAGTATCGGTCGACTGCTATCTTTGTTCATGCTTTTCGTCATTTGTAAGAACGAAAAGTTACTTGAGCTTTTTTTTTAATCTGAAAGATGATATATGCTTTAAGGATTACTAGTTAATGTCTTGTGGAAATAAGTTACAAACAAGATCCATTCTCTCCTGTAAACAGAAATTACATCATGATAGTATCTTTCTGCCATAACAGGTCAGATTCTCATTAAACTATAGCTTGTGCGGGCTGGTTGATTCCTTAATGCCTCGTCAAGAAGAAAATTTAAGAGGTCAAGAATGTATGTTCAAATGAAATCCATGGCTACAGGTTTATTTTTAATTTTTTTGATAGCTTCAATTAATCCTGTAGATGCTATTGACGTTGGGCCAGCAAACGAGATCAATATTCTGAGCGGCGGATCAAGCAATCTGCTCAAAAGCCCGACAGCTAAAATGGCTATTAAATATGTGGCTCCGGCTGATATTACACTCGATAAGGTAATGCTGCTTCCGGGATGTGGTATTCCAGCAACCAACCAGCCTTCGTGGAGCGTTCAGATACAGACCAACTCCGGAAGCTATCCCAGCGGGACAGCACTTGGGAAAGGCACACTTACCAATCCAAAAGATGATGTATGGTCTACAGTTGATATTTCCCCTAATGTAGCCCTGAAAAAAGGCCAGACTTATTGGATCGTTGTTCAGTACTTAAGCGGACCAACCCCGACAAGCACTAAAAGCTGGCTTGGCCTTTATGCGTCCAAGCCAACACCTGACGGCACCCTGACAAATATTCGTCTTCCTTATAATTACGCCGGAACAAACAAGGGCATAAATGATATTACTGCAAAGACAAACATAGCATATTTCAATGGAAAGATCTG
>NZ_JTEO01000014.1 GCF_024500045.1 Methanolobus chelungpuianus | reverse complement strand
CCCGAAGTGGTAAAGGAAGCGTCACAGAAAGTGCTGGATGCAGGCGTAGGACTTCTTGCACCGGGATGCGGTATTGTCAGCAAGACACCTACCGAGAACCTCAGGGCAATGGTGGAGATGGCAAAGGGCCACAAGTATTAGAGAGTGGGATTTCTCCGGGCCTTCTTTGTTGAGTAGTCATAACCTTAAGCCCGGAGAATTACTTTTATCTGCGTTCTGACCAATTGATTCTGGCCATATGTGTGCCTGTTCTGCTTTATCCTGATCTTCCGGATCATTTGAAGCAGACGGAAGGGAGTAAGCCATGCTCAAAGAAGAAACATTGCAAAGGATCTCAAATTCGGTTGTCTCGACCAGTGGGGATGCTGTGGAAACAGCAGTGAGAAAAGCATTAGAAGAGAACATTGGGCCTGCAGAGATCATCGAAAAGGGTCTTGCTGCCGGTGTGCATGAGACTGGCATTCTATTTGAGGAGGGCACTATATTCCTGCCGCATCTGGTCCTTGCAGTGGATGCGATGGAAGCAGGTCTCAGGATCCTGGAAACTGAAACACAGGAGCAAGACAGGGATAGAAGGCCTGGTACCATCGTCAATGGTACTGTTGAGGGTGATGTTCATGATATTGGCAAGATCATCGTTTCAGGCATGCTTAGAGCATCGGGTTTCACAGTACATGACATGGGCAGGAGCGTTCCTTTGCAGGATTTCATCGACAAGGCAAAAGAGACCAATGCAGACCTGATAAGTCTCTCAGCGCTTACCACGGTCTCCCTTAACCGGCAGCAGGAACTCATAGGTATGCTCAGGGAGCAGGGCCTGCGTGACAGGTTCAAGGTCATGGTGGGCGGTGCGCCTGCAAGCCAGGAATGGGCAGACAGGATAGGTGCCGATTGCTATGCAAAGAATGCTGCTGAGGCTGTGGCAAAGGCAAGGGAACTTCTGCTGCTGAAATAAACTGATCTACGATTCAGTTTTTCCTAATTCTTCCTTTCCTTTTATACACTAGTTACAATCCCGGAGTAAGATTACAACCGCGTTGTAATGATTGCACGACAGCTGAATAATATCCCATGCTGGACTAATTCACACGCAATAGACACATTGTGCTGAGTTTATGATATATAGTTTTCTCCTTATGCTAATTGTAGTGACTGTTCTCCACATCCCATTTATCGCATGAGAGGTCGGGGGGTCAAATGAAGAGGAACTACTATGAGCAAAGAAGAAACGTTCAAGAAGCTTTCTGATGCGATCGTTTCCTGCAAGAAGGAAGCTGTTGTTGCAGCTGTACA
>NZ_JTEO01000013.1 GCF_024500045.1 Methanolobus chelungpuianus | reverse complement strand
CTCTCTTTTGGGGTATATTCTGTCATGTAAACCATTCTCTCCGGCCCAGGATCATAGCTGCGGACCCCAGGTGCATTTCCTGCCGGATCTTACATTTGCTGAGATTATCTCTATCCCTTTGGAATCTTCCCAGCTTCCGTGGACATTACAAGTGGCAACTGCCGTGAGCTTGACAATAGCTGATCGGGTACCACATGCACCACACAGGCCAAAACCATGTACTGTACAGTTCCTGATCTCGCGTGCAGCAACCATATCTTCTGTCCCGGTCACCACAAACACAACCTCAGCTGCTCCCTGTGTTGGTTTCAGTTGTACCTTGCCTACAGGCTCCTCATCAAGATATAACTCGACCTGGCTTATATAGTGACTTTCATCCATCACATGAGGGACATTGCCCACGATCACCCTGACTTCAAATGGGTTTCCTGCCATTGCCTCATCCGGAGCCACAATAACCGGAGCATGCTTCTTCTCCGGATCGGTAAGGTTCCCATAATCCTTTATTTGTTGATTAGCGTTTAATGCCATGTATTCACCTTAGATTATTTGTTAAAGACGATCACAAAAAATGAGTGAAATGCCACTGCGGGCATCCACTTTAAAACTTATAGTGACTTACAGAATGGTACAGCATGACAACAAAGAAAATGATGATTGCTGCCAGCAGACTGAAAAAGCCTACAGGGTCCCAGAGGAACACAATGGATCCTGTTTCTGACCAGCCTACCAGTACTGAACCCTGGATCTGCGTAGGCACTACAAGGCAGATAAAGGCGAGCACGAAAATAAAGATAATATCGAATGCCTCTGCCAATGCGCTTTTCTTCTTAACTTCTACCATGTCCATCCTCCTCAATCGTAGTACCTGAACTCATGCATATGCTGCTTAAGCGACTTGCGTACCTGCCAGTATCCCACGGTCTCTATACTGATCACAAGCAGGAAGAACACAATATAAAGCGCTCTGATACTGGCTGATACTGCCGGCCCTGCATAGGAAAGGATGGTGTATACAACATACCCCTGCACTACGATGAGCAATGCTATTGCACCCACTATCAGATATGTGTCCTTTTGCAATCCCTGATCATACTTTGCCTGATTGATATCAGGCGCAACCTTAGTACGCTGTGTTGCCGGGTTAACCTCGTGCATTTATTCCACCGCCTCTGTCTTGTGATGACTCGGGTTGGGCCAGCCCATTTCCTTGCCCCAGTCAAAGTGTTTTATGTACTTCTTGTGCCTGTTGTGGAAGTAGAAGTACGCTATCAGGTAGAATGCCAGAGCGAAGAGCAGGTTGTACCTGTATCCCCAGAACAGCGTGGACATGATGACTATTGCAATCGCCATTGCGAACCATGCGATCCATGGCTGGAGAGGACTGACGAAAGGCCGTACCTTACTGACATGCATCGGGAACATCTTCCTGAACCTTATAAGGGAGAAAGGTATCAAAACATAGCACAACAATCCCGATACTATGGAGAAAGTGATGACCTGGTCCAGGTATCCGCTGAATGCGAATGCTATGGCAATGGGCATTGTAAAGATCACAGCCCTGTAGGGCGTCTGGTATTTCGGGTGCACGGTAGAGAACCACGGAGATACGAAGTGATCCCTGGAAAGTGCGAACCATGATCTTGAAGAGTCACAGACACATCCGTTAGCACTTGAAAGGCATGTAAGCAATGTACCGAGCGCCAGGAAAGCTATGAGCAGATAAATCCCACTCGCCTGTGCCGCCTCGAAAAGCGGGTAGACAGATACACCAAGACCTTCTGCCGGTACGCTGGAATCAAGGAGCATCGTACATACGAAGAGCGTCATTGCCGCACCGACGAGCAGCGTGATCATTCCTGCCTGTTGTCCCAGTGGCACTGCCCTTGAAGGCTGCTTGCACTCTTCGGCACACATGGCAGCTCCCTCGATACCCAGGAAGAACCACGGACCAAACTGCAATGCTGCAAACAAGCCTATAAGCCCGTTGGGAACTGCTCCCTGGAAGAGCCTTTCAGGCTGCAGGTCAAATACCCCGAAGGTCCCGGAGAAGAAGAACACTATAATAGCCAGAAAAGCTATGGCAGTCATAAAGAAGTTCAAGGTAAGAGCAGCCACAACACCCCTATAGTTGATGAATGTCAGGGTTGCTATTACAAGCAGAGTCACAGGGAATACCTGCAGTTCAGGGAATATCTCCTGTGCAATAAAAGCAACTACAATGGCATCAGCCGCCTCAAGAGCTATATACTCCATATATACTGCAAGACCGACACTGGCGGCAGCACCCGGTCCTATGAACAACCTGGCCCAGTCGTACGGTCCTCCCGCCAGCTTTGTGGCAGACCCGAGTTCACTTGCACACAGGGATATCATGATATACATAGTCCCTGCAACAAGCATGGCAAGCAGGGATCCGAGAACTCCCCCTTTTGCGATGGTGAAGTTCCATCCCATGTATTCACCCACAAGAACTATCCCTACACCAAGAGCCCAAACATGGTATGGCCTGAGGGATTTGACCAATCCGGGTGATTCCGTCATTTGTTCAGTCAAAATCTCACCTCTTCATTTTTTTAGAGACTTTACTGGCATCCAGAAGAACCCATCCTATCAAAGCGAAAGCCAGCAAGTATATAATTCCATTGATTATTGTCCAATATCCATCCATTGGAATGTCTCCTCTCACTGATTTTATTGTAAATGATTATTAGTTACATAACTCTCGATAAAAAATGCCAGTGAGAGCCTCACTGGCCGAGCTTTTTCTCTTACACTCAGAAGACGAGGCCCAAGCCCTCGAGTTTCTTGCGTGCGCCCTCGTAGACCTGGACGTACTCGTCGGTTGGTGTTATGGTCTTGACGTCATAGCACTCCTGGAAGGTCTTGCCCTGAGGTACGGTTGCATAGTTCTTCTCG
>NZ_JTEO01000012.1 GCF_024500045.1 Methanolobus chelungpuianus | reverse complement strand
CGAGAAGAACTATGCAACCGCACCTCAAGGCAAGACCTTCCAGGAGTGCTATGACGTCAAGACCATAACACCCACCGACGAGTACGTCCAGGTCTACGAGGGCGCACGCAAGAAACTCGAGGGTCTGGGCCTGGTCTTCTAAGACAAGAAATCCCTGTGATAAACTAGTTTATCACTTCCCTAGCAGCCAGCGATTAATCACCGCTGGCGACCCTTTTTTTTAAACGGGCTATTATTCCCTGATCAAGTGGCCTTATACTGACCTGAGAAGACGAAAGCCAAGCGAGTAGTGACCGTAGTTCGGATGGAAATTGATACGGTAGGATGACCGGCACTTTTTAGGATAGTTGACCCAGCTTCCACCCCGCAGTACAGGGCCGGAGATGCTGCCGGCTACCCAGGAACTGGTATCAGCAAGACTGTTTTCACATATCTCATAATACCTGTCATAGCACCATTCCCATACATTGCCGTGCATATCATACAGTCCCCATGGATTCGGTTTCTTCTGGCCTACCGGATGTGTCCCATGTTCGGAATTGCGATAATACCAGGCGTATCCATCCAATTCTGAATCAGCATCGCCAAAGGAATATCTCGTGGCTGTACCTGCCCTGCAGGCATATTCCCATTCATCTTCGGTCGGAAGACGGTACTTGCCATCGCCTTCCTTTGAATTCAGGCGCCTCACAAACTCCTGTACATCATTCAGCGAAACACACTCAACAGGCCTGTCACTTCCTTCAAAACAGGAAGGGTCACTGTCCATCAACTCTTCCCACTCTTTCTGGGTCACCGGATATTTCCCAAGGTAGAATGGCTTTGAAATAGGTGTCTCACAGGTCATTCCTTTATCAGTGTGCTCATTTTGATCCGTCCGGGGTTCACAGGGAGGGACGAGCATGAATTGCATGCCAATGGAATTCTTTATAGACGCAGCAGGCTCTCTTCTCTCAGCATCAGCCATTCTCTTACCGACCACCGATCTTTGTACAAATTCTTTTTACAACTGGATGACGAACAGGATAATATTTAGTCTTTCCAGTTATGATAAGTACTGAGAACAGATATCTGTATATGTTATCCGGTCCATCACTACCCTAAAAGGAGTTCCTCAATATGCAATTCAGTCTTGGGATCGATGCAGGAGGCACATATACGGATGCTATCCTTGTAAGGGATTCTGATAGTGCCTTTGTAGGTTCCAGCAAAGCGCTTACAACTTACCCTGACCTGATAAAAGGCATCAGGAGCGCAATTGATGATCTCGACCAGAAGTTCCTTGAAAAGGTAAGCCTTGTATCGGTCTCAACGACCCTTGCGACCAATACAGTTCTTGAAGACACGGGCAGTCCTGTCGCGCTGATACTTGTTGGTGAACATCCGCTTGAAATGGATTTTCCTGCAAGGCATATCATATCCGTGGACGGAGGCCATAACTTCAATGGAGAGGAAACGGAATCTCTCGACATTGAAAAGGTCAGGGATTTTGCCAGGAGGGTCAGAAAAGATGTTGCTGCATTTGCAGTTTCTTCTTTTTTCAGCATTCGCAATCCTGAGCATGAGAACAGGATACGTGGCATCGTTCATGAACTGACAGGAATGCCTGTGGTCTGCGGGCACGAGCTTTCCCAGGACCTGGGTGCATATGAGAGGGCTGTGACTGCCGCCCTGAACGCTCAGTTGTTACCCATATCCGACCATTTCATCAGGTCTGTTCTGGAAGAGATAGAGCGCAGGAACATCACTGCAAAGCTACTTATGCTGAAATGCGATGGCAGTGTCGTCGGGCTGAAGGATGCCCTGGAAAAACCCGTGGAATCCATCTTTTCAGGCCCGGCTGCAAGTCTTGTGGGTGCATCCTATCTTTCTGGCCGTGATACATGTGCAGTTATTGACGTTGGCGGGACCAGCACCGATGTTTCGGCAGTGTATGACGGTATCCCTGAGCTCACAGATGCAGGTGCCACGGTCGGGGGATGGAGAACAAGGGTCCGTGCAACAAGGATGGAAACTTCTGCCATGGGTGGCGATAGCCATATCTGGACGCGGGCAAAAAAGATATTCATAGGCCCCAGGAGAGTTATCCCTCTTTGTGTCGCAGCTTCCAGGTATCCTTCCTTTCTGGACAAACTGGGAAGAAATGTGACTCCTCCAAGACACCTGTTGGACTGGAATGTGCAACCTACCAAGTTCTTCATGAGGTCCGGTTTCAAGGCCTGCGAACTGAACGATTCCGAGACCGCGGTACTGGAAGTGCTCGGCAGTGAACCTATGCCCCTGAACGAGATAATCGCAGAATCTGCAAAATATCCCTCCACCATTGTCCTTGATTCGCTTATCCAGAAGAGACTGGTCCAGCCGGTGGGTTTTACTCCTACGGATGCGCTTCATGTTCTTGGTGACTATGCACGATGGAACGTCGAAGCATCTGTTCTCGGGGCAGAGAAACTGGGGCGCATGAACAGGATGGATAAGTATGAATTCAGTTCCGGGGTCAAGAATATGGTTGCCAGGAACATGGCATTCAACCTGATGTCATTCCTGCTGCCAGGTGTCGAGAGATCAGGGATCGAGAAAATAGTGGGCGGTCAGTTCCCTGCAAGATTCAGGGCCGATATCCCGGTGGTATTGCTGGGTGGTCCCGTGAAGGCTCTCAGTGAGGAGCTAGGCAAGGTCATTGATGCCGATATCATCGTCCCGGAACATGCCGAAGTGGGAAATGCTGCAGGCGCGCTCTTTGGCAAGGGCATCAAGAGAATAGAGTTCATCATCAGGATGATCTCAGTATCGGAGCCGGAGGCCGGCTTCTATGTGTTCTCTCCCCTTGGCAGGGAAGAATCCCGAACATACAATGAAGCAGTCAGCTACTCAAAGGAGCTTGGGCGGAGGATGATCCTGGAGTATATGGGTGATTGCGGGGTAAGCAAAGAGAGCCTGGAGATCAGGGTAACTCAAAGGACCTTCTCTCCCAGGGACTGGAAGTATGACCCCGTAGAAACAAAACTGATGGTCGTAGGGGTCGGCCACCCTAAGAACCTTAGAAGACGGTAGTGTCAAAAATGAAGCGTATATTCTTTGGCCGATGAATCCAGAATGGCTCACTTTCCAGTTTAAACCGGCTCCCCCGGGAAATGTCCCAGTATCTCATAGGACACTTTCCTGTAGAGTGCATTATACTCTTCCGTGGGTTCGAGATCATACTCCGACTTGATCCTGTAGCACTTATCGAAGGTCCTGCCGGCAGGAGGGTTTGTCAGCTTGTCCTCATATCTTGAATAGATCTTTGCCACAAGGCGGTTTGCCTCGGCAAGGGACAGGTGGGTTGCCATCTGGGCTATCTCTCCCATGAACCTGGATTCCAGTCCGGATGAATGATCAGGTACTCCGCCGCGTGCCCCCACAGGTCCAAGTAATATGTCCCTGCCACACACTGTATCACCGATTGCCTGGGCTGCCGTCTCGTAGAACATCATATCGGTGCAGATGCCTGCAGCGTTCCAGTAATATCTTGCAGTATAATAGTTCATATTGCGGGATATGGCAAGGGAGGCAAGATTGGATGCCCAGAGTATCTCCTTTGCAGAGGATGAGCCTGTCTCGGCGTGCACCGCCCCTGAGCCGTGTATGCTCGAGTGTGCCAGCACTTTTGACTGCAGGGTCTCAGCCACATCTATTATTGCCAGTCCCTCGGCCGAGCCTATGCAGGGACCACCAAAGACCGGCACCTGGCCGGATATGTAATGGTTGCCGTGTTCCTGGTGGTAGATGCATTTGGACAGGGTCTCGTAGTCGGTCTTAAGGTCATCCATATATACCTCCTGAGGGTCTGCGCAGGAGTAAAGCTCATCAGAGGACACCAGGAGATACGATGTAGGGATCGTGGGTGTGCTTGGCCCCATCAATGCCAGTCCTTCACGCCCTCCTATTTTCGTAGCAAGCCTTTCATTCCTTGCAGCCTTGAGGACCGCCAGCAGCTCCAGGGGGCTTTTTGGTTTTATGTACTCCCCGCAGAACTGCTTCATTGCACCGCTATAGATGCCCTGCACGACGTTCTCAAGTACTGCGCTCAGGTTGATATAGAGGAAGTTTTCCTCTGAAACGCTCCCCCCCATGGGCCCACCTATGATAACGGGGGGGATGGATGCCATTGGGTACCTGTGAGGCACTGTCACTTTCTCTTTGAGCCGGCCTATCTCCAGGGGGTTTGTAATGTTAAGGGATTTCAGTATATCCTCTTCATCTATCTGAATAACCTTTCCAGTACTTTTGCAGTACACGCCAACTGTATGCAAAAGCTCGATGCCTGCTTCAAATGTTGCATCCGCAAGTTCCAGGTCATCAGGCACGAAACTCTTGCCGTCGTACTTAATCCCGTATTTCGCGGCGAGCTCTTCAGATGTTTTGAAGACCGCCAGATCATGCTGCTTTTCTGTCCTGTTTACTCCCTCAATTGCGCTTTTGAGGTACTTGTACATGTTTTGCATCTTGACACCCGATAATGGAAAAGAATCTCGGCCTCCTCTGATCAGGATTTTTCTTTTCACTTGTTGTTATTTTCTATCCTATCCCTGTTAAATTTGGGCTATATATACTTTATCTACGACCTCATTCGTATCTTCACTGCCCATTAAATTTATTTTTGTAGCAGATGCTGTTTTTATTCAAGGCTTTCTTTGATCCAATATATATTGTCATAAAGTATATATAGTAACTGTATAAAACGTTTTTTCGGCAATAATATTCACAATAAGATTGTTCTTTGATATCCTCTTAATTCTGGTCTTTCTCATACTGCATGGAGGAAAGGTTTACTATCTTTATTTTTTTATTTTGCATCCTGCGGAGAGTAATCTCTATTATATATAGTTTTCTATTGCCCTACAATTATTAAACTTATATGATTTATTATGCGTACACCTATTTTTTCTTTAGACAAAACTAGTTTTATTTAATCAGTATTTTCTGTGCTTTTCTGAAATATCGGTACTCAGGGAATGCATATTTTCGTCAGTATGAGTGTTTTCCATTATCTCTGGTTCGGGTCCCTTTATTGGTATTTATTATTTTTGCTTGCAGCCCTTTGTCTTATAATATTTAAGCTCTTCCATGCGGTTATGCGAAAAATATATATCACTGCAACTTGCATTTGTCTCTGTACAATAACGATTTTGCTAATGGAGTTAAATCATGGTTGAATATACCCCAAAAGAGAG
>NZ_JTEO01000011.1 GCF_024500045.1 Methanolobus chelungpuianus | reverse complement strand
GGCGAATATTGAAAGCCTTGAGCGAAAATATACCTGTCTGTTAGAACAGGCCTCCCATGAGAAGGATATTAGCGGAATGCCGCATCGATCTCGTAACTGAGAGCAGCTCCTAAAGCACATATTGCTATAAAAAGCTTCCCTTTGTTACAGCAGAGGGGTTATAGGTAAGGCTAAAAAGCCGAACTTTTAGCAAAATATTGTAAATGGAGGCTAGCTGTAAAAGAAATAATAAAAGACAACAGTTGTTCAAGTTTTTACTTTTCACATCAAATATATTTCTAAAAGATATAAATGTTTAATTTTAAGCCACGTTAGATATTAACTCGAAAGAAAGAAAAAGAAAAGGGAAAATGCCATACTTATCCATAACCACTGCGTTATACCAAAGACGGAGCTTGGAATTATCCTATATAAAGGCTTCTAAAAGTCATTTGGGCAATTATTGAACTTTTGTATCCCATACCTGTATCATATGGAGTAAATGCTCCAGCATTAATACTAATGTCCTCTCCTTCTATTGACCCTTTAAGTGTGGCTTCAGTCCCCTTTACTAGAATAATTTGAACAAAGTCATAATTAACAGTTACCGGTGGCTTGTTGTCGGGAATTTTCAATACTTTGTTACCATCCCATCTAAGATTGACACTAACATCGAATTGATTGTCGTCCGAATCATTAACTGTAAGCTTTGGAATAGAAAGAGTTGCTGATTTTAAACCTTGATTAACTATAAGACAACTATTGTCAATTGGAATAAATTCTGTAGAATATTCCTCAATTACCGCACCATTCTCATCATAAATTGTGTAATCAAAATTTATCTTGGTCTCTTTATTTCCCATATAATCTGTTTGAAATGAGACAATATTAACATCAGATAGTCCATCTGAGGTATTCCCGGAAAACGCCACAATTGTCTGAGTTCCAGTTATCATCTTTTCATTTGCAACTGCACTTGCACTTGCAATCGTGAGAAGCACGACCATTAGCGCAATTATAAGGCTATTTATTTTTTTCATGTTAATCCTCCTTTCTACCATGGACCATTAGTCAGTGAAACTAGAGGAAAGTAGATCTGCAAAATAAGTTAATGAGACTGAGTACTCTCATGCCAGACAATTCAGTAGTTTTCACTCTTCAAAGCCAAAATTATTGTTTGTCCTATGTTAGGCTCTCAATCTATCTATAAAAGGCTATTCAGATAAAATATATTATTAAGAAGCTAATATCAACCATTTATATGTATTAGATTTTGGCTCTGTAGAAAACCTGTTTCCTGCTGAAAATTACTTATTGCTTTAAAAATTATAAAAACCCAAAATGGTAGTTGCGTCAAAACACAAAGGAAATGGTTAGTGTTTGTGTAACACGTACTTAAATTTTGTTGATACATCGCTAGAGGTATCAGGAAATTCGCATTTGCAGATATACAATTGCAAGTATTCCAAGAGGACTTATACGCAGCATCAACTATTAACCTTGGTTTTGTTGAAGAGTATCTCAACACAGACTACAGAAATATCGTTGAACTTGTTGAATTGATGGACAAGAATGGAGTTTGATGAAAAACTGTATCATAACAGAAACATGATAGAAACGATGTCCTCAGTCCTTAAACGAAAATATGGGGAAGAGATCAATCCAGGAAATATTGGAATCAAGTAAAAGAGATTGAAATTAATAGTAGACAACCTTGGCAGGTCTGCCAAGGTTGTTTATTCAATTCAAACGAGGATTTCTACAGAGCCTAGATTTTGTACCTAATTACCTGTTAATTTCAATATTGGATTTTTCTTCCCACATCTCCAACCGTTCCTTTACATGAGCATTCTGAGTAAATGTATATAAGTTGCGTATCGTGCTTGTTGGCATTATTAAATACGTATTTTCTATTACATTTGATACATACCCTTACAAATAGTATTAATTCATCATAAGAGATACTTTAGTTCTAACATTCCTGACATACTCACTGTAAAAGTTCGGTTTTTTGGGCTTACCTATAACCCTTGGTGCAGCAGAGATCCTCCTGAATGAACATTTAAACAGGCATATTACTAAATACATTAGGGTAGATTTTTATAGGATAAATTACAAGCGGGAATGATTACTATGAATCCAACCGTACAACTGAGGGATCGCTTTTTACAGCGATGAACCGCTTATAGGCAAACATAAGACTATTTTTGATACGACACTGCGCGACGGTGAACAAACACCTGGCGTATCCCTTACCAATGAGCAAAAACTCAAGATTGCACGGCAACTCGACAAACTCGGAGTGGACGTTCTCGAGGCCGGATTCCCCATCTCATCAGAAGGGGAAAAACAGAATGTAAGAGCTATTGCCAGCGAAGGACTTAGTCTTGATGTCTGTGGTCTTGCCCGCGTACTGCAAAAAGACCTTGACGCATGTATCGACTGTGGTGTAGACATGGTGCATACCTTTGTCTCAACATCCGACATCCAGCGGATACACACCATAAAAAAGACCCGCGAGGAGGTCGTTTCTATGGCCGTGAACGCCGTGGAATACATCAAGGACCATGGCGCAAAATGCATGTTCTCTGCCATGGATGCTACCAGGACCGATCTTGACTACCTCATCGAGGTGTTCAAAGCCGTCGAGGGAGCCGGGTGCGACATCATCAATGTCCCCGATACCGTGGGCGTGATGTCGCCTTCCGGCATGTACCGGCTTATCAGCCAGGTGCACAGCAATGTCAATATTCCCATTGACGTTCACTGCCACAACGACTTCGGTATTGCGGTCGCCAACAGCCTTATGGCAGTTGAGGCCGGTGCAAGCCAGGTGCAGGTAACCGTCAACGGCATTGGTGAGCGCGCAGGCAATGCCAACCTCGCCCAGGTCGTGATGTGCCTCCAGTCCATATACGGAGTAAAGACTAACATCAACACGGAATACCTGCTCGAGACCTCCAAGATGGTGGAGAACTTCACAGGCATACACATGCCCCCAAACACCCCCATCGTCGGGGACAATGCATTCGCCCACGAATCCGGCATACACACCCACGGCGTCCTTGAGAAGGCCGACACCTTCGAACCTGGCATCATGACCCCTGAAATGGTGGGTCACAGAAGGCGTATAGTGCTCGGCAAGCATGCAGGTAAGCACGCAGTCAAGCAGTCCCTGAGCGAGATCGGCATCCAGCCCACTGAAGAGCAGCTTGATGAGATCCTCAGCAGGATAAAGACCATCGCAAACCGCGGGAAGCGCATATGCGATGCGGATCTCCACGCTGTTGCCTCGGCAGTCCTCGGCAAGAACCTCGGGCATGAGACCATCAAGCTCAAGGAGTTCTCCGTAATGACAAGCAACCTCACAACACCCACGGCCGTCGTGAGGGCTATTGTCGGTGACCAGGAAGTGACCGCCTCGAACTTCGGTGTGGGACCCATTGACGCCTCACTCAAGGCTGTAGGCAGTATGCTCAACGGCTATACCAGGATCAAGATCCGCGATTTCAGGATAGAGGCCATTACGGGCGGCAGCGATGCCCTTGCCGAGGTCACGATAGGTGTGGAGGACGAGGAGGGACGTGTGGTGACCGCACATTCCGCCAGTGCCGACATAGTGACAGCCTCCGTGGATGCGCTTGTCACAGCCATCAACCTCCTGCTCGAAAAGAAAAAACTCTGGAGCATGCAATAAGCTGCAGACCAATTGAAGTTTACTCTTATCCCGGAAAAGCCTTAAGGATAAGAGTAATTGTACTTTTTTATGCTGGTCAGTTGTATCAGCAGAGGTCCAGCGGAGATACCTCCCTGCAAGGCACACATATCGGAGGCTTCTATATGCAATATGAGATAATCGATTCCCACTGCCATCTTGACTTCCCCCGGTTCGACAGGGACCGTAAGGAAGCTATCGAGAGAGCAAGGCAGTCCGGAGTTATCCGGATGATCAACTCAGGAATAGATTACAGCACCAACGCAGCCTCCCTCGAGCTTGCGCGCAGGTACGGCTTCATCCACGCCACTCTGGGGCTCAGCCCGCAGATGGTCCCGCACGCCAGCGAGGAGAAGATAAGCCAGATACTTTCCCAGATAGAGAGGAACATTGACAGGGCCGTGGGCGTGGGAGAGGCAGGGCTTGATTTCCACTACTGTGAGACGGAGGTCGGCCGCCTGAAACAGACAGAGGTGTTCCGGAAGGTCATCGAAATAGCCCGCAAGTACGGCAAACCGCTTGTGATCCATGGCAGGGAGGCCGAGGATATGGCCCTGCAGCTCAGCCGTGATCTCGATACGGTTGTGTTCCACTGCTATGGGGGTTCACTTGAGACAATGCAGCAGATCGTGGACGCAGGTCACTTCGTATCAGTCCCGACCCTTGTATGTTTCTCGGAGCATCATCAGTCAATAGCGAAACATCTGCCTCTTGAGAACATGCTCATAGAGACAGACAGTCCTTACCTGTCCCCGAGGAAGGGCAGGAACGAGCCTGCATTCGTGGCAGATTCAGTGCCACAGATAGCAGCCCTTAAAGGAATTGAAGCATCCGAAGTTGCCGAAACGACAATGAAAAATACCCGCAGGGCGTTTGGCATCTGAAGTATCCGGCCATCAGTCCCGGCTTATCGTTCATTCAGGAGTTCATGAAACATGCAAGTCAGACATTTCAACGCAGGCCTCTACGATGCCAATTCATATCTCATCAACGGGAAAGTGCTGGTGGACACCGGCATGAACACCCCCGCACTCATGGCAGCAATTGAGAAAAATATCGATATTAAGAGCCTCGAACTAATCATCCTTACTCACTGTCATATTGACCACACGGCCGCTGCAGGAGAGATAGCGGAGAAGAGTGGTGCCAGGGTGGCTATCCACCGGGAGGACGCGCCCCTGCTCAAAGACGATGGGGTCAGCGCAGCATCCCTCTTCGGTCGCAGGACACCGCAGGTCGAGCCCGGCATGCTGCTTGAGGACGGACAGAGGATTAATATAGGAGAGGGCGAGGAACTGGAGGTCATACACACGCCCGGCCATACGCCAGGCGGTATCTGCCTCTATGAACCGGTCTCAAAAAGCCTCTTCTCAGGAGACACGGTGTTCCCCGGTGGCAGCATAGGGCGCACCGACTTTGAAGGAGGCAGCCCTTCCGCGCTGACGGCATCCATAAGCAAGCTAGCAGCGCTGGACATAAGGATACTTTACCCAGGGCACGGCAGCATCACATCCGACGATGTGAAGAGGCAGATAGAGATGTCACTGAGCATGTCCAGGGGATTTTTAAGATTCTGATCACATTGAACTTCATACCGATACATCATGGCAAGAAAAGACAGGAACGCAGAAAAGAATATTTCTTCCCGTAACGACCCCAGATTCCTCCCCATGAGCCTTGAGGAGGCGGCAAAAAAAGGCTGGGAAGAGCTTGATATCATCATTGTCACCGGGGATGCATACGTAGATCATCCCGGGTTCGGGACAAGCATTATCGGCAGGGTGCTTGAGGATGCCGGGTACAGGGTGGGAGTTATCGCGCAGCCGGGATGGGAGAGTACCGCGGACTTCACCAAACTTGGTAAGCCGCGCCTGTGCTTTGCCGTGAGTGCCGGGAATACGGATTCCATGGTAAGCAACTACACGCCTTCAAAACGCCTGCGTCATGAGGATGCATATTCTCCAGGGAACAAGGCCGGCCTCAGGCCCAACAGGGCATGCATCGTTTACACTAACAGGCTTAAGGAGGCCTACCCGGATGTGCCGGTCATCATAGGAGGTATCGAAGCCTCCCTGCGCCGCTTTGCCCAGTATGATTACTGGTCCGACAAGGTGCGCCAGTCCATCCTGGCCGATGCCCCCGCTGACCTGCTGGTCTATGGCATGGGAGAGCTGCAGATGCTTGCCATCGCAGACAGACTGAAGAACGGCATACCTGCTGGCTGGATCACCGACATTGACGGCACTGTATGGAAGATGGACATTAAGACCTGGAAAGAGAAAAAAGAGGAACTTTTAAGCACATACATGGAGGTTCCCCCCTATGCGGAAGTCTCTCAGGACAAGACGCTCTATGCAAAAGCCTTCAGGACCATTTTCGAGGAACAGGACCCTGTCTGCGGGCACGGGATCCTCCAGGTGCACCCGAAGACCGTGGTGGTGCAGAACAAGCCCATGCGCCCCCTGAGCACGGAAGAGCTTGACCGCGTGTACGAACTGCCCTTCACCAGGGAAGCACACCCATCCTATAGAGAAAAAGTGCCGGCCCTGGACATGGTCAGGTTCTCCATCACTACCCACAGGGGATGCTTTGGCTCATGTTCCTTCTGCGCCATAGTCATGCACCAGGGACGCATGATACGCAGCCGCAGCATCGAATCCATACTCAGGGAAGCGGAGAGCTTCAGGGATATCAAGGGTTTCAACGGCACCATTAACGGGCTTGGCGGCCCCTCGGCCAACATGTACGGGATGGACTGCAGGAAGTGGGAGGCAACAGGGGCATGCAGGAACAAGCTCTGCCTTTACCCTCAGGTATGCCCGTCCCTGAACACAAGTCACAGCAAACTTATAGAGCTGATGAAGAGGCTCAGGGAACTGCCAGGGATAGAAAAGGTCTTCACAGGCTATGGAGTGCGCTACGACTTGGCACTGCTTGACGAACAGTACATGGAGGAGCTATGCGCCCACCACGTCAGCGGCCAGCTTAAGGTCGCACCCGAGCACTACTCGGACAGGGTCACTGCCGTAATGAAAAAACCGGACAGGAAGACCTTTGAGAGATTCGAGCAGAAGTACAGGGAGATCAATAAGCGGCTTGGCAAGGACCAGTACCTTGTGGCCTTCCTCATATCGGGCCATCCCGGATGTACCATTGAGGATATGATCGCCACGGCGGAGTATATCCGCGATACGGGCAGGTACACCAGACAGGTGCAGGATTTCACCCCCACCCCCATGACAGCCGCCACCTGTATGTTCCACACGGGCGTGGACCCCTTCACAGGCAAGAGGGTATACGCTGCCACAACTCCGAAGGAGAAGAACATCCAGCGTGCCATGCTCCACTACAGGGAGCCGGGCAATCATGCCCTTGTCTACGAGGGTCTGAAGCGTGCAGGAAGGCTGGACCTTGTGGGCAGCACATGGAACTGTCTCATACCAAGAAGCACGGACAGGAAGAAAAAGGGCGGATGGTAGTATTGAGTGAAACTTTTTACATTGCTGCCCATAATGCAAAGTTTCATGGATATGGAATAAAGTTACAGCAGTGATTAAATAGATAGGAAAAAGATAGTTAATCTTTTAACATATTGGCACAATCTACCATTGTACACGTGGGATTGTACTATTAGTGGGAGGTATGCATGAATCTGATTGTGGCGATACTTAGCTTTGTTTTTATAGTGTTTTTAGTTTCTTTCGCAAGCGGGAGTCCGGTTATCAGTATAGACGAGAACATAGGGGATGAAGAGTTCTATTCGGCCTCATACACGAATCCTGAAAGCGTAGCAATGCACCAGATGGCCAGGGAGAGCGAGGACGGGAAGCATTCAATGGTGCAGTTTAACGACGAGCTCAAGCCAATGAAGACCGTCAGCCCTGACGGTAATTGCTCCATATATCTGAAGGTGTTCACTGTCAGTTCCGAGATGGGCATCGAGGATTATGCCCTGAACAGTACGGCAAAGCCCAGAGAGATCAGACTGAAGGACATCAGCACCATGGGCTGTTACGCGGTTGCATTTTCCCCGGACAGTAAGATGTATGCCGCGCCAAGGATCATACACCTGGGAGATGGCAGGAACGGCCAGTATGCCATTGATATCATGTCAGTGGATAAGAATGAGCTGATACACAGGGAGCTTCTTCCTTTCTACATGGAGAGCACGAAGAACACTTCGATGGAATGGAGCCGCTCACAGATGTACGGGGTATACTGGTCAGAGGATGGTTCTTCCATAGTCTACGATGTCCTTGGAGCTGACATCCAGGGAGGGCTATACCCGACAACGCTTGTCACCAACAGGCTTAACGTAAATTATACCGAGCTGCGCCGGTTGAACGGATATGAGGAAACAGTGCAGGAGAGTGCAGAATTTGCAGGCTATGACGAACTGATGGAATCCTACAGGCAGACAAACGAAGAGGAGGAGCAAATGAACTCCCCGCAAAACGGGGAGGCAGAAGATGACACTTCCGAGGATGAACCGGAGCCTGTGGCTTCGATGCCCGGATTTGGAATACTGATCGCTGCTGCGGCTTTGATAGTATCAAAGAAGTGGATGAAGGATCGTCCTTAGATAATGTGAAGGAGCTTGGTCTCTCTGGAGGCTCCGCAGTACCGGAAACATCCTCCATAACTATTTTCACAGGCAGGTGTTGATATTGTGATCTGCGCAGGCTTTAGAACAGAATTTGAGAAATAATTAACACCAATACTTATACCTTTAACTATATCCTACATAACACTGTTATAAAATGATAGATAAATTTCAATGCCTGAAGAGTAAAGGGGGTTAAATGAAAAGGCCGATCGTTGAGATACTGCTTTTGTCGGAGAAAAGGAAGAATGTACTCTTGTTATTGCAGGCTGGCCCAAAAGAGATGCAAGAGCTCATTGGGGCAGTGGACACGACAAGGACAATCCTGCTTCCTCAAATGAAAGTCCTTAAAGAAAGTCACCTGATATCTCAGCATGATGACACTTATGAACTGACAACGATCGGAAAACTGATCGTCGAGAAAATGGCAGATTTTTTAGGCACAGCCGAAATGTTTGGGGAGAACAGCGATTATTTAGGGACACACAACATAGATTTCATTCCGCAGCATCTTCTGAAAGAACTGCCCGAGATCGGCTCCTGCGAAATAGTCAATATCCCTCTCTATAACATATTTGATCAGGACATTGAACTGCTGCAAAAGGCCTTAAGGAGTAAACGCTGGCTTGAGATCACTTCGGTCCTCTACCCCACCTTTTATGAATTCTACGCACAGATGATAGAGAACGAAATTGACACATCGGTCATCATCACCCAGGAATTTTATGATAAAGCCAAAAAAGAATATTATCATCAGTTCAAAGACATAATTAACCTTAAGCTCATCACACTTTACCTGTATCCTGAAAAGCTGGATTTCACATCGTTCATACTTGCTGGTGAATGCATGAGCTTCAGGCTATTCACGAACGAAGGCGAGTTCGACCATCGGAAAATGCAGATATGCGGACCTGCCGTTCCCGGCGGGGGGAAAGAATTATTCGAGTACTACAGACAGCGGTCCACACTCATCATTGACATCTAGTTCTGCGGGGTTTTCCTGAAACGCACGGCCTTTACAGATCAATTTTGATCTTACGCTCAGTAGTCATAATTGAATACACCTCGCCCTTTTCATCCAACAGCGGAGTGGCTGTCAGGCATACATCTATTATCCTTCCGTCTTTGGTAAGCCTCCTTGTACGGTGAGGCTTCAGGGTCTCAGTCCTGCTGAGCTTCTTTAAGAGATCCACAGATTCCTGTTTTAAGTCCTCAGGGACCAGTCTGCTTATGTTCATCGACATGGCCTCAGTCTCGCTCCAGCCGTACATCTTCATTGCCATCGGATTCCATGCCCTGATATTGCCATCCATATCCAGAAGTGTTATAGCATCTCCGGAATCATGAACCACCAGGGCCAGGCGGCGAAGGGCCTCTGTCTGCTTCAGGAATGTTACGACCACCCCTTCAATGGTGTTTTTCAGAGTACGATAGGGTCGCATCCTCAGGATGTACCATTCGCCTTCACGGGTGCGAACCTCGGTCTCCACAGGAGCCAGATCTTCCAGAACGGTCTTTATGTCAGTTATAAAGTTGTCATAATTCAACACGTTGGTAACAATATGTTCAATAGGCCGCCCCACATCCGTGGGTATCAGGTTCATAATCTTCGTGGCTGCAGGAGTAAAGCGCTGGATATGCAGCTGGTTGTCCACGAACACAATACCCACGCCTGTGGAGGCCAGCAGGTTGTTCATATCCTCATTGGCTTCAGACAGTTCAGCTACCTTGGTCTCAAGTTCGCTGTTGACGGTGGACAGCTCCTCATTTACGGATTGCAATTCCTCCCTCGAGGTTTCCAGTTCCTCGTTGGTGGACTGCAATTCCTCGTTCATGGACTGCATCTCTTCGTTGGAGGATTTCAGCTCTTCATTGGAGACCTGAAGTTCTTCGTTTGAGGCCTTGAGATATTCTTCCATCGTCTTAAGTTCTTCTTTGAGGGAAGCGATGGTCTCTTTCTCTACATCCTGATTCTCTGACAGTTCTTTTTCATCCGTTGGGGACTCCCTGCTCTGCGGTACAGGAATGGGGCTTGAAGGCGTATCAAAAGTGATCAGGAACAGATTCTGGTCGAGAGATTCTTCCAGTGGTCTCACCGTCAGATCGAGAGTAGTGAAACTGCCATTGCTCTTGACCCTGATACCTGGACGGGTCACATGTTCTTTGTTCACCACTGCCATGCTCAGGACAGCAGTCAATGTGTGCCGCAAGCCATCCCTGGCCATTTTCAGGACGTTATAATCCGGCTCGCCTGAAGGCATTTCAAGATAAAGGCCTGTGCGTCCGTAAAGATAGAGTATGTCACCGTGTTCGTTGACAAGCACACCTGCTGGAGCGTAGTCCTGAAGCAGTTTCTTTTCAGTCAGCTCGCGCAAATGGAGCCGGCTCTTAAGGAAACCCTTCTCAGGAAGTTCTCTTGAGTTATTATGTTCCTGCGGGGGCGGAAAAAATGCTCCTACGGAATAATGATAGTCACTGCGTGCTGGCTTGCTTTTATATATCTTGGACTGCCTGTCCAGGCTCTCAAAAAGATCCGAGAAGTCCCCAATGCTCTCAGAAGTACCAAGTAAGAGATATCCGCCGGGGTTCAATGAGTAATGGAACATGGGAATAAGCTTTTTCTGCGTCCCCTTATTGAGATATATAAGGAAGTTCCGGCAGCTTATTATGTCGATCTTGGAGAATGGAGGGTCCTTGATGGCGTCCTGCTCCGAGAAGATCACATGTCACGGATGTGCTTCTGAACAGTATAGTTGTTGAGCTCCGGATTATGAACAAAGAAACGCCTCAGTCTCTCCTCCGAGACGTCAGATGAGATGCTTGAGGAAAAAGTAGCCTTGCGTGCCTGCTTGATCGCCTGGTCGTCAATATCAGTGGCGAATATCTGTATCTTGTAATTCTGTCTCGCTTTTTCCATGTATTCCTGAAAAAGGATGCCCAGCGAATATGCTTCTTCACCGGTGGAGCAACCTATCACCCAGGCGCGTATGAGCGTACCCGGGGATTTGTTCTCAAAGATACCGGGAATCACTTCATTATTTAGCTTCTCGAATACATCGGGATTGCGGAAGAAATTAGTTACGTTGATCAGAAGGTCGTGGAAAAGTGCGCTTACTTCCTCCGGCTTCTGCTGCAGATAGCGGGCGTACGCATCCATGCGTTTTATCTGGGTAATCACCATGCGGCGCTTTACACGGCGGTCTACGGTACTTTGCTTGTATTGGGAGAAATCATGGCCTGTCTGCTTGCGCAGCTCATTGAAGATTATTTTTATCGCTTCTCCTGCATCACCGGAAGAGACAGGCTTTTCCCCGAAGATATGGGACACATAGTCACACAGATGGACAGGCATCTCCTCAGGCTTCAGGATATAGTCCGCCATCCCGGTCTCAATAGCACTGTGAGGCATGCCGTTGTATTCGCTGAACTCAGGATTCTGCACCATTACCATGCCTCCATGGGCCTTTATATCTCTCACCCCCTGCGTACCGTCACTACCGGTACCTGAGAGGATGATGGCGACAGCATACTCCTCCTGGTCCTGGGCTAAAGTGCGCAGGAAAGAATCGATAGGCATTCGATGACCACGCGGCTCTGCCGGCTGCACCAGGTGCAGTACACCTTCCGTAATGATCATATCCTTATTGGGTGGAAGAACATAGACCGTGTCCTGCCTGACGGTCATGCCATCCTTTACATCAAATACCTCCATTTCCGTATAACGCCGGATGATATCAGAGAGCATGCTCCTGTAATCAGGCGCCATATGCTGCAGCACAATAAAGGCCATGCCCGTACTTGCATCTTTGGGGATTGACGAAAAGAACTGCTCTATGGCAGACAGTCCGCCGGCAGATGCACCAATACCTACAACAGGGAACTTCTCGTTGGGAAGAACACTTGAAGGCTCAACTGGGGCAGGCTCATTAATGCCGGGCATCCCTTCTTCCTTCTGCGCAGGGACCCCTTTCTGCGGCTCTGCCTTATTTTCGGCTGCGTTCTCATCACTGGTCATACGTTCATTCCTTCATACATGTTACTGCCCCTTTATCGTCAAAACAGACAAGATCCTATGATCCCAATACATTATTCGATTAGTTGCTTATATTAGTAATCATGCATCGACCAGGTCTGGAAAGCTATGTTACAGGCGGCCGCCCAAAGACACTTAAAGGCCAGGTCCCGCATTGACAGAACAACACCTCCGTGCCGGACCAGAAATCGGGTCCCGGCGTTATTCCATCGCCATTTCCATCAGGTCGATTATGTCCAGCACCTCTACATCCGGGCAGCCGCGCTTGAGGTTGGTCCTGCACAGCGGGCATGAGGTGACCAGGTAATCGACTCCCTCGGGAATATCTCCCACACGTCTTTTTGCCAGCTCCTGGGATAGCTCTGGATAGCCTTTAAGCACGCCACCGCCTGCACCGCAGCACCTGGACTTCTCGCGGATGTTCTTCATCTCCTTAAGGTCGCAGATGCTGGTGATGATATCCCTGGGAGCGTCAAAGACACCGTTGCACCTTCCCAGATGGCACGGGTCATGGTAGGATACCTTCAGGTCAAGCTTCTTCAGGTCCATCTCAGCAAGGCGGTCTGCAAGGAACTCGGAGACGTGTACGACTTTCAGGTCTTCGGGGTAATCGTTCTTCAGGGTTGTATAGCATCCTGCACATCCGGTGATTATGGTGTGGGCGCCTGTTGCCTTGATCTGCTCCAGGTTCCTTGAGATCAGTTCCATGGGATCGGACCCGGTTCTCAGGAGGGGGGAGCCGCAGCATACCTCATCCTTGAGCACGGTCACGCCGAACCTCTTGAGTATATCGAAAGTGCGTTTGGCAAGCTCAGGATAGCGGTATGAACCCAGGCAGCCTGCGAAATACAAATAATCGGCCTTCTCCCGGACATCCTTTGCAGACTCCCCGAGCCATGCCATGCGCTCTCCGGTCTCGCCAAGGGTATTGCCAAGCTCGTTCGCCCTGGACGCTATGTCCTTCTGGGCCTGGGTCATCTTGCCCTGCAGCACCAGCTGGTGCCTTGTGTTCTCCACGACCTTAGGAGGAGCCGCACCGGAGGGGCACAGCTGCTCGCAGATCCCGCAGGTCGTGCACATGTTCAGGCTGTTGAGCACGCCCTCGTCCACTTCAAGTCCCTGGGAAACGCCGTGGGCCACAAGCATGCGCCCCCGGGAGCTTGATGACTCCCAGCCCACCACATCGAATATGGGACAGACGGAACGACAGGTTCCGCAGCGAACACATTTCAGTATGGACCGCATGTCGGATTCCAGCATTCTCATACCCCCATCTTCCCGGGATTGAGTATCCCCTTGGGATCAAGTGCCTTTTTGATCAGTATCATAACATCAAGGGCTTTGCCAAGCTCCAGTTCGAGGTACTCCGCCCTCGCACCGCCTACCCCGTGTTCCGCTGTCACGGTGCCTCCTATTGAAATGGCTGTGCGGTGTATCTTATCGGCGGCCTTGTTCAGTTTCTCCCAGTCCTTGTCGTCAAGCACGTCGATGCACATTCCTGTATGCAGGTTCCCGTCACCGATGTGCCCGTAGGTCATGATGGGTATGTCGAACTCTTCCGATATCTCGCTTACCTTGTGCAGCATCCTGGGGATTTCCTTGATGGGGACGCCTATATCCTCACCCACGTATACGCGGGTGCGCATGGGGTCCAGTCTTGAGACAGCTGCACCTACAAGCCTTCTTGCAGCCCAGATCTCTTCCCTCTCCTTCTTGTTTGTCGCGGCCCTGATGCCGGTTGCCAGGGAACTGCAGGCATCCTCTATCATGGCAATGCCTTCGCGCACGGCGCTCTCTGTCCCGTCCACCTCGAACATCAGGATAGCCCCTGCCCTGGGGAGGCCTACCTTGGGATCGTAGGTGTTGATGGCATCTATAATATTACTGTCAAGTATCTCACATGCAGAAGGGACGATCCCGGAGGACAGCACCTTTACTACCGCCTTGCCTGCAAGCTCGGGGTTCTCGAAAGAGGCAAGCAGCACAGAACGCTCCCTGGGAAGGGCACGTACTTTCAGTATCGCTTTTGTCACGATCCCCAGCGTTCCCTCGGAACCGACAAAGAGATCGGTCAGGGAGTAGCCGGCCACCGACTTGATGGTCTTTGAGCCGGTGTTGATCACAGTGCCGTCAGCGAGCACCACTTCAAGCCCGAGCACGTAGTTCCTTGTGGTCCCGTATTTGACCGAGCGCATACCGCTACCGTTATTTGCTATAAGGCCGCCCAGGGTGCACATTGCAGAGCTTCCGGGGTCAGGCGGGAAGAAGAAGCCGTAGGGCTCAAGGGCAAGGTTGAGCTTTTCCTGGACAATTCCCGGCTCCACGACCACCTGGAGATTATCAAAATCCATTTCAATTATCCTGTTCATGGAAGACATATCAAGGACAATGCCGCCTTCCACAGGCACGGAGCCGCCCGCAAGACCGGTGCCGGCGCCTCTTGCCGTAACAGGTATCCCTTTTTCCCAGGCAAGTCTCACAACATCTGCCACCTGTGCAGTGCTGACTGGCCTGATGACGAATTCAGGCATCCCCCTTACCTGGGAGGCATCGAATGAGTAACAGTAAAGTTCGGCAGCAGATGCGGAAACTCTCTCATTCCCTACAATCTCCTGCAGTTTGTCCAGTAGATCGGTCTTTTGCATGAAATCACTTTTTACTAAGTTTGAAGGATTTAAATCTATTGGTGAATGCAAAACTTTACATCTATCCACACCCATTAGGCAGCAATGACACGATACTTTGAGGTACAGCAGCGTGACGGCGCTGCAAGGATAGGTAAACTGCTGCTCAGCAGGACCATCCAGACACCTTTCATACTCGACAGCCGGCTTCTTGGCTCCACGGAAAGCCCTGTCATAGATGCAGGCTCCCTCTGGAGACTCGGCTCCGCAGAAGCCGCCAGAGAAGAGCTTGCCAGGATACGCAGCATCGCAGGAGAGGACTCGCTTGTGATCCTTCCCCACCTGTCGTTCCCGCCCGAGGTCCCGGAGGAGATAGCAGGTTCTGACAAGCTCGACCCCGATACGGATATATCCGGCCCCACCGGATCCGTTTACAGGCATCTGAAAAGGATCAGGCCCAGCGACCTTTATGTGATGGAAGGGGCAGGATGCCTTGAGAACAATGCAAGGCGCTTTTTCAATACCCTGCTTGGTATTAAAGAACATGTCCCGCCTGACACTGCAGTCTATGCGCCGGCCATCTCCCTGCCCGAGAACATTGCGCTGCTTGTCTACCTTGGCATAGATGTCCTTGACAACACCAAAGCCATAATTGCGGCTCATAGTGATATTTACCTGACATCCTCAGGCAGGTTCTACCTTGATTCCCTTGCCGAACTGCCCTGCAGGTGCGAGGCCTGCGCAAGCACCAGTGTGGAAGAGCTCAGGGGATCTGATAGGAGGGAGAGGGCAAAGATCCTCGAAAGGCATAACCTCAATGCACTTGAAAGTGAGCTTGCCCTTGTAAGGGAAAGGATACGTGCAGGCACATTAAGGGAATATGTGGAGGGACAGTGCAGGACGCGCCCCTGGCTCACCGCACTCCTGAGACTTGCTGACAGCGAATACAACTATATCGAAGAGAAGAATCCCATTGCCAGGTCCAATGAGATGCTGGCAAACAGCACCGAATCCCAGTCAAGGGTGGAGATCGTGCGCTTTGCAGAAAGGGTTCTTGAAAGATACACGCCTCCGGAAGCTGATGTGCTCGTGCTGCTGCCCTGCTCGGCGAAAAAGCCCTATTCAGTTTCAAATTCCCACTGGAAGTTCATCAACGCCATCGGCAGCAACCGCAGGTATGTGCATGAGGTCATAATCACATCACCCATAGGCATCGTTCCCCGGGAGCTGGAACTTACATACCCGGCAGCACACTATGACACAGCCGTCACAGGTCACTGGGATGCGCAGGAAAGGGAATGGGTAGCAGGATGCCTTGAAAGATATCTGGTGAAGAACAGATATGCAACTATCATCGCCCATGTCGAGGATGCCTACAGGGAGATATGCGAAACTGTCTCACAAAGGCTTGGTATCGGGATGATATTCACCGGCTCCGGTAACGTAACATCCCATGAGGCCCTCAGGAAGCTGAAGGAGGAAGTTGAGAAGCATAGCACAGGAAAGGCCCGCAACGTCGAGGAAAGGAAGAAGGATGTCATGTGCTGTATCGCTGATTACCAGTTCGGCAGAGGAGCGGGCGACATATTGGTACCGGAAGGCTCTGTCATTAAGGGGCCGTATCCCAAATACCAGGTATTCGCTGGAAAGAAGCAGCTCACAACCCTTATTCCCCAGTACGGCACGCTTGCTGTCACCATCGAGGGGGCTGAGCTTCTGGCACCCTCGGGGAAATATGTTGTGAGCATAGATGACTTTGTGCCAAGGGGCTCCCTGCTGGCTCCCGGAGTTGTCAGTGCAGATCCTTCCATAAGGCCCGGGGATGAGGTGTTCGTACGCGGAGAGAAAGCCCTGTGCGTGGGCAGAGCTGTGATGAGCGGCAGGGAGATGCAGCTGTCAGGAAGAGGGGTTGCCATAGACCTGCGCCATGTTAAAAAGCTTTAAAGACAGAAATATGAGGGGAGATCACACAGGTAAATGATCATCAGACCTTTTGAGCCTGGCGACTTCGGGGACGTACTTGAGATAGAGGCCGAAGCCTTTGCAGAGCATAATCCATTCATCTATATGAACTTCTATGAGATGAACAGCGATTCCTTCCTTGTGGCTGAGGAGAAGGGGCGTATAACCGGCTTTGTTGTCGGCTATCAGGTATCCGGTGAGGAGGGGAGGATATTCTCGCTTGCTGTAAAGGAGCGGTACAGAGGCTATGGTATCGGCACTCACCTGCTTGAGGCCGTCATCAGTGTCTTCAGGAAAAAGCTGCTTTCCATTGCAAGCCTGGAAGTAAGACTAAGTAATCGTGAAGCGCAGAGGCTCTATCAGAAAACGGGATTCGTCCCCTGCTGGATCCACAGTGGCTACTATTCAGACGGCGAGGATGGCATCATCATGAAAATGCGGCTCTATCCGGTCGTGAGTACTGCAGTGGATGAGCTCCTGAGCAAGATACAAGGCTCTGCCATAATGCCTGCTTATCGGCTGGAAGATATCATTTGATATCTATGTACTTTTGATGCCCCTGCTGCCAACCCTCTGGGCAAATTCCTGCATCCTCGTGGAAGTGCGTGCCACACCTGACAGTTCATCCTTTGAGATAACGGAGGCCAGATCGTTGCCGAGAACAAATATCGCTTGCTTGTGTTCAGCCTTGCTCCTGTGGACGTGCAGCGGGCTTATCGCCAGCGAATTATAGTGGCGGAACTCGTAATCCATACCCATGTACTCAAAGTGCCTTTTGATCTGAGCCATCAAAGTGTGCAATTGTATCAACTCATCCTTGTGCATACCAACCAACCTATAGTACCAACCTTTAGGAACACAGTCCTGTGCATCCAGCACAGTATAAAGTATTAACTGACTATATTTACAATATGGGAAATAAAGACGTTTTCCCGGAAGCAAAATTCCTAGCATGAGAGATATAAACACATCTGAAAGAAGTAAACGATTAATGATGAAAAATAAGCCTGTAATGATTACTGTAGAAATAATAACATTAAAAATAAATAAAGATATTGGTGCCACGGAGCAGCACCATTAATTAAGATCACAGGGCGTCTGCGGTGAATATCTTTACGGATGCAGGCCTTTTGGTGACGCTTCCGACCTTCGCGCCCACAAGGTTCTCGATCCCCTTGTCAGCTGCGATGTCCAGTATCCTCTGCGTGACAACACCATCAAAGACAACTGTTTTTACCTCATCCTGATAGTCCTTGAGAGTGGTCACAAGATCCCTGACAGCGGTCTCATTGACTACCTTGTCCTTTGCATCAAGGAAGCGGGCACTGAATGTGCCGATAAGGTCATTTGCATGGGGCTTGAACTTGCTGCTTAAAGGAGAAGGCTTGCTTGCGATCTCAGGCCTGCTTACCTCAGGTTCAGCCTCCGCCTTTGCCTGTGGCTTATCGCGGGACTGGGACCTTTCTCCCTGGGACCTGTCACGGGACTGGGATCGCTCCCTGCTCTGCGGCCTCTCACCGGAAGTTCTCTCGCGGGACTGAACCCTTTCCCTGCTCTGCTGCGGCCTCTCGCCGGAAGTCCTCTCACGGGGCTGCCTTGCCTTGTCTTCATCCGTCTCGGCAGGAACTTCCTTTTCGCCTGCCTGGGCCTTCGAAGGGATAAGTCTCTTTACCTCGGGAGCCACCCGGGCTATTTCGGGAGCGGGGATCCTTGCCCTTCTTTCCTTGTTCTTGGGCACACGTGTCACCCGGGAGCCATTCTCTGACTCGGAATCCCTGATGCTGTATTTGTCGAGCACCTGTTCCACAGGCACCTTCTGGCGCAGGGCCCTTACAACTTCCTTCTGCACAAGATCCTCGACGCTCTTTCCGTCAGGGGCACGGGCAATGTAATCAACGTTGGCTACCTGGACAAGTTCCTTGACAATGAGCTCGCCTCCGCGGTCGCCGTCCGTGAATACAGTCACCGTGTCCTTCTTCTTGGTCAGCTCGGCAACCTCCGGAGGAACGTTAGTGCCTCCCACACAGATGGTGTTCTTGATACCGTAACGGAGAAGGTTCAGCACATCTGCGCGTCCCTCAACAACGATGATAGCATCGGAATCGAATACTGCAGGACCGCACGGAATCTTGTTCTTACCGAAGTACTGCATTTCCTCGACCCTGACAGACTGGCGCACCTGGTCTGCGATCTCCTGGGATTCAGGCAGGTTCTCGTCGAACATGCCTGTAAGGATGAACTTTGCCCTCTCGATGATCTGCTGCCTCTTGGTTGCCCTGACGTCCTCCATCTGGGTTATCTCTATCTTTGCGCTGCAGGGACCCACCCGGTCGATGGTCTCAAGTGAAGCTGCCAGGATGGATGTCTCGACCTTGTCAAGGCTTGAAGGGATAAGGATAGTTCCCTTGGTCTTACCGTTCTTGGCGCTTACCACAACCTCGATCCTTCCTATCCTGCCTGTCTTCTGCAGGTCACGCAGGTCAAGGTCAGAACCAAGCAGCCCTTCCGTCTGGCCGAAGATAGCACCCACTATATCGGGGCGTTCGATTATTCCTTCAGCGCTGATCTTAGAATGGATTATATATTTTGTAGTATCTGCATTTTGCATTTGGATTCTCCTAAAGTTTGTGATGATGTCATATAGTTGAAAGCCTCTCAAGCCTTCATCCCAATGCAAAAATAGTAAACTACCCCAACATCACATGTATGCAGTACAGGCAGCCATGATACCAGGAAGGATCATCCTTATTTAAGTATAAATTAGGACTTATAAAATGCAGCGTTATGTATTATCGTAAAACTACATCCGCTAATAAGCATACCAATATGCAGCAAGCAATTTCCCGCGGGCGTTTGCCCCTTGCTCTGACCACTCAAACATATTCCGGCAGGCATGATTAGCAGTTTTCCAAATCCCTCATCTGATTCCCAGTTCTATTTTTTTCTACCTTGTACCTTTGTTTTCCGTTACTCCTTTGTCTGTGAGATAGGTTTTACATGTAATGAATAAGGATTATGATTAAACTATATTTGCATTAGTGGAAATGCCCGCTCATAGGAGCATTTCTGTGATCTTGATCGAATTTCAAGCATGATTATAACCATCGCCTGATGGTTACATAAAGTAATAGATTTCAAACTCTTATAAACTTATGGGTTACACGGATTAACAGGCTTTGAATGAGAACGCAAGTTAACTGGAGTTATTCCTTCATTACAGTTCCTTTCATACCGAAGAAAGCTCTGTCGCAAGGAACTATCATATAAATTAACTGCCTTTGTGATAATATGAATAAGAGAGATCCAGGCTACAGTAAAAAGCTTATCATTGTAGGCGGAGGAGCAGTGGGACTGGCAGTGGCAACAAGCGTAAGGCGCCACAGCAACTACGACGTCCTTGTGTTCTCTTCGGATTCCCATGCATCCTACAGCCAGTGCGGCATACCTTTCGTGATAGCAGGGGATATCAGAGACTTCAACTCCCTTCTTCTGCGGGACAAGGAGTTCTTCGGGGAGGCAGGAATAGACCTGCGGACCGGTACTACCGTCCAGTCCATAGACCTGGGCAAGCGCACGGTGATTGCTGATGGAAAAGAGTACGGGTTCGACAAGCTTGTGATCGCAACAGGCAGCATACCCTCGGTGCCGGAGGAACTCCGGCAGGGGGCTTCACTGGAGAACGTCTTCACCGTACGTACCCTTAGTGATGGCATCAGGCTTGAAAGATCCCTGCAGACAGCATCGAGTGTGGCGATAATAGGCGGAGGACCCATAGGTGCCGAGCTTGCGGCCGCATGCTCCAGAAGAGGATTAAAGACGCTGCTGGTCAATCGCAGCGATTCACTGCTATCGCATAATATCGACCCGGATATGGCAGATATAGTCCGGGAGCACCTTGAGTCCATGGGAACAGGAATACTTACAGGCTATACCCCTGAGGCCATCAAGGGAGATGGCAGTGTCAGTTCCGTGACCATAGAGGGAAAGGATTTCCCTGCCGATATTGTCATAATATCCACAGGAGTGGATCCTGAAACACGACTCGCAGCAGATGCAGGTATACAACTTGGTCCCACGGGAGGGATCATGGTCAACGAGAACCTGCAGGCAAAGCTGGCTGACGGAAGTTTCGACCCTGACATCTATTGCGGAGGAGAATGCGTGGAACTGCAGGATCGCATAACAGGCCGGCCCATATTGAGCCAGCTTGCCAGTACGGCAAGAAGGATGGCAGGAGTGATACGGGATAATCTCATCTCGCAGGAGAAGAGTTTCGGCCCTGTGATCAGTCCATGGGTCGCCGTCATCGGGGAGCTTGAAGTAGGCACTGTGGGAATTACAAGCAAGGTTGCCAGCCTCAATGGAATAGAGATCGTGAGCGGCCTTGCAACCGGCACCACCAGTGCAGGATACTACCCCGGCTCAACCCAGCTTTACATCAAGCTCCTTTTCAGCGACAGGGTCCTTGTGGGTGCACAGATCATCGGTGGCAAGGGCGTCAAAGAGAGAATCGATGCGCTTTCTCTTGCCATCAGCAAAAGAGCCACAGTGGAAGAGCTCCTTGACCTGGAAACCTGTTATACGCCGCCTGTGGGAACACTTGTCGATCCGCTCACCTACGCAGCAAAAGGTGCGCTCAGAAAGATGACGAAGGTCCGGAAATGATAACCATTGACGGTTCATACGGGGAGGGAGGAGGACAGATACTTCGGACTGCGGTCTCTCTCTCGGCAGTGATCAAAGAAGAAGTGACCATTAAGAATATTCGCAAGGCAAGGCCCCAGCCAGGACTCAAGACCCAGCATCTCACCTCGATAGAGACAGCGGCTCTCATGTGTGATGCACAGGTGGAGGGGCTCTTCCCGGGATCCACCGAGATACGGTTCTCTCCAGTGGAAATAAAGGGGTTGAACGCCGAGATAGACATAGGAACGGCAGGAAGCATACCCCTGCTCGTACAATGCATCATGCCTGCAGCCGCACATGCCAGCGGGAATGTCAGTCTGAGGATAAAAGGAGGGACCGATGTCATATGGTCTCCCAGCACGGACTATCTTGAGAATGTGACCTTCAGGGCTCTTTCCAGAATGGGTTACAGGGCCCACCTGAAAACGATTTCCAGGGGCTACTACCCCCGGGGAGGAGGACTTACCGAACTATCCATTGAGCCATCCGGACTTAATGCGTATGATTACACCAGGGAGGACGGGATCGTTTCGGGCATCTCGCACAGTTCCAGGCTGCCCGGACATGTGACGCAGAGGCAGGCTTCATGTGCACAGGAGATCCTGGAAAGGGAAGGGTATGAGTGCGAAATAGGAACTGAGGTCACACAGGATGTTTCCACTGGAAGCGGGATAAACCTCTGGTCAGGCTTCAAGGGCGCCGTGTCCATCGGGAAAAGAGGGCTTCCGGCAGAGAAGGTGGGCTCCATGGCTGCCGGGGAAATGTTGCAGGATCTACGATCGGACGCTGCTGTGGACAGGCATCTTGCGGACCAGTTAATACCGTTCCTGGGACTGGCAGGCAGCGGCTCATTCACAACTGCCGGACTTACAGAACATACAAGCACCAATATATGGGTCACCGAACAGTTCCTGGACGTGAAGTTCGGTACGGAAAAAAAGAATGGGTCAGTGGAGATCCATGTGCGCTGATCATTCCTGAGCGTCGGCTATACTGATGTACTCCGAAGGGATGCTCTTTGCAAGTACGATGTCCTCGTTGACAACCACAATATCGATCCCGTCATCCTGCGCCGCTGCGGCATCGATCTCAAAGACGACCGGGTTCTCAGTGTGAATGGAAGCTGCCTGCATAGCCTTCTCCAGGGAGGTGCTCAGGTGCACATAACACTGCCTGATGGGAGTGATGCCATTCTCAAGCAGCATGTCCGCTTCCTCCTGGCTTACGCCGTAGTAAAGGTAGGGGAGTTCATTCTCGGGATAATCGGATACCAGGTCCACGTCCACGGAATGTCCGTAGCGCGCCCTTATAAAAGACCCGTCTATCTCGTAGCGGCCTTTGACGTCAGACTCCACCAGAGACACAAGGCGCTCCATGGTGCCCCACTTGTAGCGTTTCTTCATAATATCGCAGAGCACATCCACATCCACCCATCCCTGAGGGTCCATTTCCAGGCCAACATCCTCCGGGAAGTGCCTCAGTGCACCGGAAATGAATCTTCCAAGCCTCTCTTCCCGGTCATCATCCAGCACATAACGTCCTTCTTCGCCGCATTCAGGGCAGACCTCGCCCCTGAAGTACCCATGCTGTAAACATTTACGGATCATGATATCTTTCAGATATATGTTATAATTAATATAAGTTGTCTAAATGAAGTCACATGCGCGGTTCACATAAACCTGGCGGTGCCCGCAGCAAAGAACAAAGGATTTAAGATTGGTCGTACATCTAAGTCTTTCAGGTATTATCATGGATGAAATTATAGAAATTTACAAAAAGCAAAAGCTCAGCGGAATTATCAAGCAGGAGGATTTCCTGGAAAGGGTAGGGGAAAAAGTGAACCAGATGGGAGGGCTTTGCGACAACAGGACTGCCGCAATGCTCGTTGCGCATGACCTCGGGGCTGGCGATACGGGCGAAGGTACCGGGAGCGAAGTCCACAAGGTGGCAGACATAGCCCCCGGTACAGGCAATGTGAGGCTTATCGCCAGGGTCATGACAGTGTTCCCTGCCAAGGAGTTCAACCGCAATGACGGGACCATCGGAAGGGTTGCAAACCTCATCGTTGCTGATGAGACGGGTTCCATACGCCTGACTCTCTGGGATGACAAGGCAGACCTTGTAAAGACCGGGGATATATCGGTCGGACAGACATTCCAGATCAGCGGCTATGTGAAGGAAGGCTATTCCGGTGTTGAAGTGAATGTCGGCAATAACGGAGTGCTGTGCGAGACGGATGAGAAGGTTGAGGCATCTGTCGCCTCCACAAAGATAAGCGACATAAAGAACGGCATGGGCGACCTTAATCTCAGGGCAAGGGTTCTGGATATCGCCGACATCAGAACATTCAACCGTAAGGACGGCTCCACGGGCAGGGTTACCAATATAACCGTGGGCGACGATACCGGGAAGATCAGGGTCACCCTCTGGGATGAGAAGACCGATCTGCTGTCGGGCTTAAGGATCAATGATTCCATCGAGATCATCAACGCCTACGCCAGGGAGAATAACTTCAGCCAGCAGGTGGAGGTGCAGGTGGGTAACCGCACCATTGTGAAAAAGACAGACAAGGAGATCGCATACTCCGAGAACTTCACCCCCATTTCCGACATCATCCCCGGGGAATCATACTCCATCAAGGGATCCGTTTCCGGCATAGGGGAGCGCCGTGACTTTACCCGCGACGACGGCACTGAGAACAGTGTCTCCAACATCTATGTTTCTGATGATACTGGCAGGATAAGGATAGCCCTCTGGGGTGAACATGCAGGCCTTATAGATGAGGTCGATATCGATACAGAAGTAGAGATAATCGATGCTTTCTCAAAGTCAGGGTTCAATGACGAGATCGAACTCAGCGCAGGGAACAGGACGAGGATAGTTGTTCTCTGAACAGCCGGGGAACAGGGATCGACGGGACCTGCCGGAACACCGGACAACCGGATGTTCCATATCCCTCATACTAATAATGATGCTGCTCAACTATGACAGCAACTGTTAAGGATAACAGCTGCTGACCTTTTCTCTTTTTTATTCCTTTTGGCATGTAAACAATTGCACAAACATCTATAAATACAATCAAGTCAACATTTTAACTGTGGACTAAGTGACCTATTCTTAACTTCTGGCTTAAAAGGAAGGTATGGTCGTGAACGAGCAGAGGGATCTTGAAACCGACGTTTCGATAAAAGAGATACAGAACGAGATGTCTGTCAAAGAGCTGATGACAAAGGATATCTTTGTCGTGGATGCTGACGCTACCGTACTTGAAGTTGCCAGGGAGATGACCGACCGTAATGCAGACAGCGTGATCGTGGTCGATAACGGTGACACTGCCGGCATAATCACCGAGAAGGATATAGTCTCCAAGACTGTTGCAAAGAACAGGCTTCCCGGAGAGATGTCTGCAATGGAGATCATGTCATCCCCGATAATAGCCATCAGGCCATCCACAGGAATAATCGAAGCAGCCGAACTCATGGTCAAGTCGGATATACGCAGGCTTGCAGTGATGGATGGCAGTATCATACTGGGAATGATAAGCTACAGAGATATCATGGCAATCTCCCCGGGGCTGAACACCATCCTCCAGAACCTGATAGAGTTGCACCGGGAGGGAGATTTCCTGAAGGAGACCGATGTGGAACGTGGCATATGCCAGCGCTGCGGTGCCCTGTCTGATAACCTGACAGAGGTCAACGGACTTAACCTATGCGAGGACTGCAGTGAAGAAGAAGGTTACTATGACTAGTTTTATACCGGTCAGTCAAAACAAGGACACAGAAAGCTGGTGAAAAGAATGTCTGTCTCGATATATGATGAAAAAAGGTATGTATCGATTTTTAAAGCAATCAAAAGTAGCTTTACGGACCTTACAGGAAAAGCAGGGTTATGTATGCTTGCGAAAAGCACCTGCGTAGACAGGCATTGCTATCCGATTGCGTGCTGAGAGCGCATTTAGCATCAGGGCCACCGGGACTGAGGGAAGATCTGATGCCTGGACTGTCGCTGCCAGAACAGTGAAATATAATAAAAGTTCCAGGCAATTAATTTCCCATAGTTTGCTTTGATGAGGCTGCTTAAAAGTAAAGAGAACAGAGTGTTCCGGTCCTTATCAGGGATGGGATCGCTCGACACTAAGAAGCAAACCAGATTGATCGCATGATAAGAAGTATACCAGCTGCTGCGAAGATATCAGGACCAGGATCTTCTGCAGTCCCCATGACACCTGATTATTATGTTAATGACAAGAGCGGAGGTAATCCGGTTGTAAAGAAAAACAATCCTCAGAAAGGAACTGTACCGGAAGGAACTGCAAGGCCCTTTGAAAGGACCACTGGACAGGGTCCTTCTGCCGGTAGATGAACAGAATATGGGAAGCACCCTCAATGGATAAACAGAACGCGGTGTTTTCTGCGCACGATATAGGAAGAGTAAGGAAGAATTTGAACATTTGAATGGAGGAAAACCATGAATGTTGGAGATATAATGAGTTCGCCGGTATTTACCATAGCACCGGAGGAAAACGTGGCACATGCAAGAAACCTGATGCTTAAACACAAGATAAGCACCCTGGTGGTGGCCAGGGAGGGGAAAATGATTGGCATAGTCACGAAGACAGACCTGAGCAGAAGACTTGCGCAGGCAGAACCAATGTGGCGCAGAAGACCGATAGATAAGATTCCGGTCAGTATGGTGATGAACGATGCCCCGATATCGATCTACCCGGATGCCTCGATATCCCAGGCAAGCAACCTCATGCTGGAGAACGGTATCAACTCGCTCGTGGTCGTAAGGGAAAACATAATGGGAATAGTCACCGGAACAGACATAATGAGGTATGTGTCCCAGCAGAAGGATATCAAGCTGAGGGTCTCGGACCTCATGGTCGATGATATAATCTTCGTTCACAGGCACCACACAATAAACCACGTTGTCCAGGAAATGGAAAAGCATGAGGTCAACAGAGTGATCGTCACCGATGATTCCAATGAGGCGGTGGGGATCATTACAACAAGTAATGTGGCATTGAACATCATGGTGGACAATGAAGGGAATATGCAGTCAAAGAGCATAAAAATGGCACGCAGGTCCACTCCGGCCGGCCAGAAGACCTACAGGTACATCAAGGATGTGCCGCTTGTTGCCGAGGATATCATGGTAGAGCTGCCTTCCGGTGTAGCTGTTGACGATATGGTGACCGATGCTGCAAGGCTCATGCTGGAAGAGCATGTCATTAGCCTTCCTGTTGTCAACAGGGAGGAGATCGTGAGCATGATCGGCAGGAAGGATATACTGCGGGCTGCTCAGTAAGTACAGGCAGAAGCGAACAAGATAAAAATGAGAAAGGATACGGAATTTATACAGAGGGAAGAATTATGGAAGTCAAGGACATTATGACGGAACCTGTAAACATTGACAAGTCAGCTACGATCTCCCACGCACTTGACATAATGGAAAAGAAGGGAGTGAGGCGCCTGCTTGTTACTCACGATGAGAAGATCGTGGGTGTGCTCACAATGAGAAATCTCACAAGGGAGCTCGGTACCCGCAAGAAGGGGAGCATGCCTGCATCCGCCCTGCATGTTGCTACAGCGGTTTCTGATAATTATGTGAAAGTACTGCCGGACACCAAGGTAACGGATGCGGTCACCCTCATGGCCCGCAACGGAGGAGTCATAGTAGTGGTCGAGAACGAGAAGGTCCTCGGATGGGTGACACCCACGGAGCTTCTTATGAAGAATGACCTGAAAGGATACGTGGCTGAGGTCATGCAGAAGAACCCCATCGTGGCAAGCCCTGCCGACCGCGTGATCCACGTAAGGCGCCTCATGCTCGATAATAACATCGGCAGGGTGCCCGTAGTTGAAGATGACAAGCTCGTAGGCATAATCACCGAAAAGGACATTGCCAAAGCTATGCGCTCATTCCGCGATATTGTGGACGGCAACAAGCAGGACGCACGTATCAAGAATCTCATTGTGGAAGATATAATGAAGATGGGCGTCAAGACGGTCTACACCAATACACCGATAAAGGACGTTGCAAAACTCATGCTCGATGAGAACATTGGCGGGGTGCCTGTGATCAATCTGGAAGAACAGATGGTAGGGCTTGTTACAAGGAGAAACATTGTCAGTGTGCTTGCACAATAAACAGTCCTGAACAAGCTTATGAACCGGAGTACCGGAAAGCAACAGGAGAAGGCGACAGAAGCTTTTGAGATGTCGCCTTCCAGATTTTCAGAGCTGCTTGAGAAGAAAGCCATACTGCAGGACTGGGGAGGTCATGATGACTTTTTCCGGTTCACCACCAATGTGGGAAGGATAGACGAAGGCAGCGTGCTGATAAGGGAAGAGGACGGCTTTGAGGTCATCCAAGGATTCCCTAAGATCAAAAGAGCCATCATGCTGGCTCCTGCGCTTGAGAGTCACTTTGAAGGCATCAGCTCTGTTATCGTTGAAGAGAAGATGAATGGCTACAACGTCCGGGTGATCGAGCATAAGGACAAGCTGGTCGCCTTCACACGCAGCGGACACGTATGCCCCTACTCCAGCGACCGTGCCAATCGGCTTCTTGAGCGGGATTTTTTCAATGACCATCCCGAGTATGTGGTCTACGGCGAAATGGCAGGCCCTGATAACCCGTATGTGCCAAAGGACATCTACGGAGTGGATTCGCTTGAATTCTTTGTCTTTGATATCCGATACAAAGATGGGGGCACGATGCCAGTCCACAATAGAAGGAAGCTGGCGGAGGAGTGCGGTTTCACCCAGGTGGAACTGCTCGGGGAGTTCGCATTGTCCGGGGCTGCTGACAGGATAAGGGAAATTATCGCGGAACTGGGAAAAACAGAGCATGAGGGCGTTGTCATTAAAGACCCGGCAATGGTATTGCAGCCATTGAAATACACATCCTCACAAAGCAATTGTGCCGACCTGCGCCACGGATTCAGATTCTACAACGAATCCGGGAAGGATTACCTTTTTGCCCGGGTCGTGAGGGAAGGGTTCCAGTCAGTGGAATGGGGCGAAAGCGAGGAGGATATCAGGGAGAGATGTCTCAGGCTCGGTGAAAGCATACTCAGGCCCATGAGAGAATCGATTCTCCACGTGCAGGGAGGTGAGCGCCTGTGGGAGGATGTGCGCATACGGGTCACGGATGAAAGTACGATAGATATGTTCAGGATGTATCTTGAGAGACTCGGCCTTGATGTCATCTTCGGAACTCCTGAGCGCGTGGGGGATGAGTATATGGTCAATATAAGGAAAATGAACAAGAGCACAACAGACAAGACCCTGGGGATAATCGAGGGCCAGCTATGGTCGTGAAAAAGAAATATAAGTAAAAACATTTATTCGTAAGACCATACGGAGAATGCTCATATGACTAAGATCGCCATCATTGGAAGTGAGAAGAGCGGAAAGACCACTCTTGCCGGGAAGCTGGGCAAAAAGGGCAGCGTTACTGACATCACGATGTACGACTATGCCAAGAACGACCGGGTGCTCACTACCATCGATGCGACCGGATACCCGGCTTCCGTGAAATCCCTTCTGACAGCACTCAATCTTTCAGACATAGCATTGCTCTGCATACCTCCGCAGGGGCTTGACCCTCTTGCAGCCGAATGCATCATTGCACTTGACCTGCTGGGATACAGGCATGGCGTCATTGTCCAGACGAAAGCCGACCTCTCCTATCCGCTGGCAATTGAGGAAATGAGAGAAAAGCTCAAAAAGATCACAAAGGGAACTGCACTTGAGAACTGGCAGTATCACACGGTCTCCACAACAAGTTTTGAGGGCATGGAAGAACTCAAGGAGCTCATCTTTTCCATGGGAGACAAGGTTGACGCCGAGCAGAGGAACTTGGACAGCCTGCCTGCAAGAGTAGTTATTGACCAGTCCTTCAATGTGACCGGTATAGGCTGCGTCGTCCTCGGGGTAGTATCACAGGGCACCATCCATGCCAAGGATAAGCTGGTGGCATATCCGGCCAAGAAAGAACTGGAGATCCGCTCTATCCAGATGCATGACGTGGATGTCAAGACCGCTCCTGCAGGTGCAAGGGTCGGCCTTGCGCTCAAGGGAGTGCAGTCAAAGGACATTGACAGGGGATTTGTCCTGTCCGCGCAGGAAGATGTCGTTACCGATCTGACCCTGGAATGCACACTATCACAGCTGGCAAAGGAGGTCTCAGTAGGGGACATGCTGCATCTCTATGTCGGCCTGCAGTCCTCGCCTGTAAAGATCAGGAGCATAAAGCAGGAAGGACAGAACGCAGAAAAGGCAAAGCCCGGGAAAAAATACATAATGGAGCTTGCGGGCACGAAGGAAATAGCCTTCAGTAAAAATGACAGGTTCGTCCTGGCAAACCTTGACGGCAGGCAGAGGTTTGTCGCCTTCGGGCACAGCCAGTGAGTGGTCTTCTCCCTTACTTTTTAGGCAGGAGGTGTTTGAAGCCTTCCAGAATGGGAGGCATCTCAACGGCCTTTGTGAGCTGGACGCTCTCAGGCAGATCTACCATGGTGGGCTGCTGAATAGCAGCAGACGAGGTCTCAATTGTGGATCGCTGGACCTTGTATCCGGAATCGCCGCTTGAGAAAGATGCCGGTGCTGTTGCCGCAGGGCGCTCATTGGACAGATTGAGAGGCCTCTCTTCTGCCCCGGTGTCCGCACCTGAGCCTTTGAGTCCTGATTTTGTATCCCTCTCTTTTGCCCTTGCTCCTTCCTCTTTGCCGCGGAGATAGTTCTCACGGGCAAAGTCACGAAGATCATATTCATCTGCAAAACCGTAGAGCCGGGAAAGCTGCTCCTGCACCCAGCCTATTTCCGAGTGCCTGTGGTAGCCTACCTCAAACCCGAGCTTGTGGGAAACCTCAGCAAGATGGGCCCTGTCTGCCGGGGATATTATCTTGCTTTCTTTCTCTTTTTTGAATAGTGCAACCATAGGACACCATCATTCCAGATAACCTTCGACCCTCAGGCCTCTTTCGGTAAAGCTGACAGCACGCATGTTACAGTCATGTCTCGTGCCACGCATCTTGATTACCTGGATTGCCCGTGTCATAGTCTTATCATACAGGAAATTGTGCATGAAAACCACACCGTGCGCAGCGAACTGCTCTGTGGAATATGCAGTGGGGTCTGTCATTTCAGACAGCAGTACAGTGGTGCAGCCAAGCTTCTTCAGGTTGCGTATGAACCTGCTCATCTCCTTTTCCTGCAGAGAGAAGTCGTTGGTAGTGAACCTTATGGCGGACACTGAATCAATGACAAGGCGCTTGACATCGTATTCGGAGACATATGCTGCTATCTCCTTGAACACCATGGACGGGGAAGGAGCCTCGCTTTCAATGGACGTCCTGCCGACATTATAATCCGTTGTCACGAACTCGCTCATCTCATCCATGTAGCCGTATTCCATTCTCGGGCCCAGGTCTGCAAAAAGAAGTTTCTGCATCTTGATGAGAGAAGTGATGTTCATCGCATAATTGGACATGTCGTTGATGATGTTCTGCGGGCACTCCAGAAGTGTAGTGTATAAGCCTACCTCGCCCCTGGAAGCACCGTGAGCAAGGAACTGTACGCCAAAGGTGGTTTTCCCGCTTCCGGGCGGGCCGCTCAGCACATAGACCCTTTCGGACAGGAGGCCCCCCTGTACCAGATCATCAAATCCTTCTATTCCTGTAGGTATTCTCATAGATACTACCTCTGCATATAAGTAGGATAATATACTTTTAGGAGTATTATTAAACTGCAATATATTTTAATGCATCGATTGGATTTTATAAAAAGCCGTTTAAATAAATGCCCTGCAAAGATTCCTTGATATCCATATATGTCTCCCGCCAACAATCAGACCTTCACTATCGATCACAGGGACTTAATGTGGTCAGCAAAGACTTTCGCCCTGTCAGTGCTGACAGCGTTTATTATCAGTATGCTCCTTTACGCTCTCATGCTAATCACATCGGAGCCTGCACCCGTTGATGAAATTATCGTCTCTGCGGCCTCCGCAGCAACGTCCAAGGTCACGGTGGCAGCCGAATACATCAGCCCCATGTGGGCCATATTTATTTTCAATAGCATAGCTGCCCTGATGGCATCGCTGGGTACGGGGCTGTTCATGTTCATTCATCCCCTGCTGATATCGGATATCCGGATGAGGGCAGATCACGGCAGGTATGCCTCTGTTTCCATTGGCTTTGAAAGGATGCTTGTGCCTGGCAACAGGCTGCTCCAGAAGCTTGCGCATCGCATGGATGCCGGTTTTCCATATACTGATGCTGATACTCCGAAAGTGGGATTCTGGGAATACTGTGGCTACAGCCGGGAAGATTACAGGATGCTTGCATACATGCTCCCTTTTACGATACCTTTCCTGATAATGATAGTCAACGGCCTTCTGATGGGGATACTACTGGCATTCTTTGTATTCAACGGCTCGCTCACAGGCTTTCATATATTCGGACCCAAAGGGATATTCCTCGGAGCGTTCTACAATCTGACCTACTTCGTCATATCCATATTACCCCACGGTATCATCGAGATACCTGCACTGCTGCTGGCGGCGGCACTTGGCTACAGGTTAGCCCGCATCCAGTCCTCAGATATCGTCCATAAAGGACTATTCCTCGGCAACAGTTACGGGGAACTGAAAGCTGACGTGGTGCTTGTTCTTGATACTGTAAAAAGGTATATGCTCTCAGGGTACCTGTGGAAAATGTCCGCAATAATGATTCTTATGCTGCTGTTTGCAGCGTATGTGGAAACCTATGTGACACTGCGGATCGTTGAAAGAACGATGCTTGGGCTTGACGGTTTTCTGGGAACGATATCAGTTTAACCTTTGCACTTTCAGATGTAAAATAGTATGGAATTATTTATACGCTCATACAGCACATAGATAAGTATCAAATATGGGTGGTTGATATGAACGTAAAAACACTTCTTATGCTTCTAGCGGTCAGCATGCTGGTCACAGGAACAACTGCACCTGCTCTGGCAGTAAGCCCGCAAGCTTATGGTACTGACGACGAGATAAGCGTTGCAATGCCCGACCTGGATAACGGACAGGCATATGTGCCCGGGGAGATACTGGTAAAGTTCAGTCCCGGGATGTCCGAGGCAAAGATCTCGGCCCTGAATTCAAAGCACGGTACCTCAGTGGCTTACACAAGTCCCTATGCAGGCTTCAGGAAACTGAACATCCCGAAAACAAAGTCAGTGGAAGAGATGGTGGAGATCTACAGCAGGAATCCCAATGTCGAGTATGCTACGCCAAATTATCTGATGCACGCATCTACGGTGCCCAATGATCCTTATTACGCATACCAGTGGAACTTCCACTCAGGACATGGCATCAATCTTACACATGCCTGGAATATATCAGCAGGCCAGGGAGTTATTGTAGCTGTGCTGGATACAGGAATAGCATACGAGAACTATGGCACTTACGCGCTTGCCCCGGACCTTGCAGGAACCTCTTTTAAAGCAGGATGGGATTTCGTTAATAACGATCCTCATGCAAACGATGACCAGGGGCACGGCACACATGTGGCCGGTACGATAGCCCAGTCAACAAATAACGGGATTGGCGTTGCCGGGGTTGCCTATGGATGTACCCTGATGCCTGTAAAGGTCCTCAACAAGAGGGGAAGCGGGACCCTGCAATACCTTATTGATGGGATTACTTATGCTGCCGACAATGATGCGGATGTGATCAGCATGAGCCTCAGCTTTGCTCCCGGGGTGAATCCTGAGGGACTGGAAAATGCGATCAATTATGCATACGGGCAGGGAGTTACAATTGTAGCTGCCGCCGGAAATGATGGCCTGGGAACTGTCTGTTATCCCGCTGCCTATGATAAATGCATAGCTGTGGGCGCAACCAGATATGACGGAGACCGTACATCCTACTCCAATTATGGAGAGGCCCTTGATATAATGGCACCGGGTGGAGACACTGCCATTGACCAGAATGGTGACGGGTATGTGGACGGCATCCTGCAGCAAACCTTCAGTGTCAGACCCACAAACTTCGGATACTATTTCTACCAGGGCACCTCCATGGCAACCCCGCATGTGGCAGGCGTCGCGGCCCTTCTCATTGCTAACGGGGCCACTGGCCCGGATAACGTGAGAGCTGCCATCCAGGATACTGCCAGGGACATCTACGGAAAAGGATGGGATGCAGGCTCAGGCCACGGCATAGTGGACGCCTATGCAGCTCTCACTTATGCAACTACCGTACAGCCGCCGGTCAACCAGGCGCCTACGGCGCGTATGACCATTAATCCTTCCAGTGCCTATGCAGGCGAGAATATAACTTTTGACGCATCAGGCTCAACAGACTCCGACGGGGATATATCCTCATACTCATGGGCTTTCGGTGATGGATACACCGGGAACGGGGCCACTGCGCAGCACGCCTACTCAGCTGCCGGGACCTATAATGTGACCCTGACAGTCACTGATAACTCCGGAGATACAGGCATAGCTACAGGGACAGTGAGCATAAGCGAAATTCCAGTATCCCAGGCGATTGACGTTGCTGTCAGCGTAGTGACTGAGACCAGGTCTGCAGGAAAGAACTTGTTCGTGAGCGGTAAAGCCACAGTCAATGTAAAATCCAACGGTGAGGCTGTCCAGGGCGCAGTCGTCAATGGTCACTGGAGCATTGCAACGAGTGACATTGATACCGCAACAACAGGTGCTGACGGGACGGCTACTGTGCTCTCGGATTCGGTGAAGTACAAGACAGGAACCCTGACCTTCACGTTCACAGTTGATTCAGTAACTATCAACGGTACAAAATATACTGTGTCTAAATCCGGTACAGTTGACTACCCGTAAGCCAGAGGCATTTCTAGGATAGAGGGAGTGTCCTTTCGGACACTGTTATTTTTATAATGCTTTCCTGAACTCGGCCATGCCTGCTGCCACGTTCCTCAGCAGCTGGGCAGCCATCTCCTGGGAGGGCCATGAGCCGAGGCCGCAGTCGGGGCCTGCGTACCTGATACATTCCCCGAAGATAGAATATGCTTTCTGGAGCCTTCTTGTGATCAGTTCAGGGGTCTCCATCTGCGTCACGATATCCTGCATGTGGGCTCCGTCCTTCCAGACATTGGTATTATACTTATCGTTAAGCACTGCCGCAAGGTTGAATATATCCGTGCGGGCTATTCCGACACGCAGGAAGGTGTCGCTGTCTTCAAGTTCCTTACGGTCTATAAGTTCAAGGTAGGAGGGGGTGGCTGCCGATTCCACGCCTACGACCCCTATATTGCGGGCCTGGCATGCGAGAGTGTAGTGCAGGGGCGAGTGCAGGTGTATCTCAACATCACATCCGGCCCTTTTCGCAGAACTGCAGGCGATATCCATTGCGTATATAAGCTCATTGCTGTCGAACATGATCTGAGGGTTGATGCCGATACTGGGTTCATCTATGGAAACAGTCCTTATATTGAAATTACGGGCATTGGAAAGTGAATTGCCTACAAAGCGGTCCACGCTCTCTGCAAGCAGGTTCAGGATATCCGTATATTCGGTACCGCCGAACTCCTTGAGATATAGTTCTAGGGGGCCAGTGACACAGACACGCACATCCGGCTTCTTTCCATGTTCTTCCCTGTACTCTCCGGCAAGCTCCTCGATGGCCTCAAGTTCCATTATCCTGGCAGCATCCTGCTTCACCCTGAAAGGCTCCTCTGACTTTACGGGGTCCCTGATGATGGACAGGAACTGCTCGTTCATATCCTGGTACTGGGGATAGGTAGGCACATCCACGCCTGCTTCCATCTTCTGCCTGAAAGCATCACTTATTACTGCGAACAGTTCCCTGTTGTTCCTTCCCTTGGAGAAGCTTTCCTTCATCCAGTCTTTCGACCTGCCCGGAGGGAGGGGAAAGCTGCCTATATCATCAAAAAGTATCCCTGTCATGAATGTGCTATAGGATGCGCTTCAACTTATAAATTTTGGATTCTGGTCTTCTCAGCTATCCTTGATACGAAATAGTTGATGCATTGCTGGGAATAGTCCAGGGATCTCGGGGACATGCCGGAGATTATCTCATTTGCCGTCCGTGAGGGTTTTACAGGCCTGCGCTCCAGAAGGCAAATATCCTTGTGCTTGGAAACCGTCTTCAGCAATGTCCTGCAGTTCCAGCACATCCAGTTTCTCTTTACCGGACAGGCTGTCAAACACTTCCCGCAGGTCCCGGATGTCCTTACTGTGCTCATCTGCCATTTCGTCAAAGAGGATTCCTTATTTCCATTATACCACCGGGAATTACTATGTAAATACAATAGAAGTACTTATTGAAAAGAAATTATATTAATTTTATAGTGGATCTCTTAAAAAAGGATGCCTTAAAGGACAGTGTAAAAAAGAAGGCTCTGGGTCCGGGCCCAGAGCAAAGAATTGTTTTATATATTCTTCCGATCAGGCTTTTTGGGGTGCCGGAAGCGCCAGCATGATGCCGATATTATCAAGAGCCTGAGCAACCTGCTTGAAGGCTGTGAAGAATTCCTTTGAAGCCTCTTCCACATCTTTGGTCCTTGGCTCTGAAGAGAACCAGATCTCTTTCTCCGTATGTCCGCGGCTCAGGGAAACGCACGCAAGCATGTCACCTTTTGTCAGCCAGTACACGGAATTGACACCTGTCGGTGTAACCCAGGACGGATGGATGGACTTGAGCTCATTTATGAACCTGTCCCAGTTGACGGTTGCGGATGCTTCCAGGTTCAGCTTGAGGCTGGCACGGTCTCCGGTTATTTCCTTGTCAAGGCTGCCAAGGAGCTTCTTGTACTGGACATCAGAATCCTGCACAAGTATGTCTTCCTTCACAAGCTTTTCTGCCTCATCGGCAAAGAACGGAGCCAGGTTCACAAGGCTGGAAGGCTTTGTTGCCACCGACACACCGAAGAAGGCCACACCGCTGAGGAGCATACCCAGGATGACACCGTGGTTTGAGAGCAGGGAGCTGATGGGTGCGAGGAAACCGATAGCTTGCAGAGGAGTGCCTGAGTAGTCTATGATCGTAAAGGCTATCTGTGCTACAGCCCCTACTACAAGTCCTGCCAGGGCACCTTCCTTTGTTGCACGCTTCCAGTACAGGCCACCCATGAGCGGGAAGAAGTAGGAAGCACTGGCAATAAAGGTTGCAATGTGGATGGCTTCTATAATCCCTGTGATATAGAAGGAGAAGAACGTTGCAGCCAGGACTATGATGAGCACGCTGACCCTGTTGACAGCCATCATCTCTTTCATTGTTGCATCCGGCTTTATATACCTCTGATAGATGTCACGGGAAAGGCATGAACCGCCCGATGTTGCAAAGGTATCTGCGGAAGACATTGCAGCTGCGGCAAGCCCGACACCGGCCAGGCCAAGTGCAAGAGGTGACAGGTTCTCGACTATGAAGAACAGCAGCGCCGGCTCAGCCTGTGCCATGGCACCCATGCCTATCTCTGCAAAGGAGGCAGGGATCCCGGGATAAAGATAGCTGAGTCCGATGGCTATAAGCGTACATGCCACGCCGAATACCAGGAAAATGAGGAAGGAGCCCATGATCATACCATTGCGTGCAGACTTCTCATCCCTGGAAGCCCATATCCTCTGCCAGGGGTCCTGCTCGGTCACCCAGCCTGGTATAATGGCAAAGATGAAGATCATCACAGCAGGTATGCCGATTATGAACGGGTTCCACCAGTCAGTGGAAACGTTCCCGAGGAGCTCGGATGTACTGATCGCCGGGATCTCCGCTGTGCCGGCAGTAGCTGCACTGACAACAATGAAGGCCATGGCAAGAGCAAACACGGACAGCAGGACGAACTGGACCATATCTGTCCAGACCACAGCTGAGAAGCCTCCCAGGGTCACATACAGGGAGATAGCAATAGCCACTATTGCTGCAGCATAGATGGGCGGCAGGCCGAAGAATATCTCCAGGACAAGTGAGAGGCCCCTGATATCTGCAACTGCGAATAGAATCATCACAACAGCAATGATGAACGCAACGGGACCACGCAGGGTGCTGCTGTACCGCTGTTCAAGAAGTTCCGGCTGGGTAATAGCAGGCAGGTGCTTGATCTTACCCACAAGCAGGGCAATGAGTAACAATGCCAGGATGTTAGGGGCCACAAAGCTCCAGATGGAGCTCATGCCCAGCACAATGTAAAGACCGATAACAGCAAGTATCCCACCGGCAGTCATCCATGAGGAGGCCGCTGAGAAACCAATAGCTACCGATCCTATCCTGCGTCCGGCAAGCCAGAAATCAGTGACAGATTTTTGTTTTTTCGAGAAGTACAGTCCGATGGATATCAACCCGAGCAGGTAGACCGCCATCAGTAAAAGGAATATCTGATAATTCTGCATAACTACAACCTCTTTTATCACGTGAGGCTTCCGTAGAACTACACATAGAAGCCGTGTTTATAATTGATATATGTAATCAAAGTTCCTATATAAGCGTTTTTAAAAAACAGGCTTTAGGATTAGTAAAGTACACTTTACTAGTTCTCAAATAAGCATGCCTGCGGAGATTAAATTAAAACCCTTCAGCGAAAAGAAAATTAAATTAAGTTTATAATTGCTGCTCAAAAATCACATCTGAAAAAACAGGCACCTGCCGGGCCAATAATAATATGGGCCACAATAATATTATAGTACGGCGGAAACTATCCTAATCATGACCCTTGAGCCGGTTCACATAAAGGAGATACACGACCTTGTGTCACGCATTGATTCATGCCTCAGGAAAGAGGACCCCGAAAGCGATGACACCGACGAGGTATCAGATATCCTTGACCTGCTTAAAGAACTCAGCTATGACGGGAAGGTCGTTCTTAAGGCCATCGGGAAAGTGAAACGCGGAAAGGCCAGCATTGAGAGAATGATACACTCGCAGGACCCCTTCAGGATAAGCTATGCCTGCGACAGCGGCAGCACCACGGCAAGAACATTCGATAACGGCCTCTACGTTGATTTCTGCCACTGTGCCATGACATCAACTCCCACGAACCTGGAGACCCATAACATGCGCACCATAGTGGCAGCCACCTACACTGCCAGCACAAGGGTTGCCATCAACGTGATCCCGGACTGGGAATATTTCGATTCGGGAGCCGGACGCAAGAAGATAATACGTATCCCACCGGGCACCCTTAACAAGAAGGTCAATGATATGCTGCATGACATCGCCCTGTACCTCTGCGAGTCCGAGCACATACTCTGGATGTGCGAGCGGATGGAGGAAGGCAGTTTCTTCATCATGGACGGCCCCATATATCCGAAGCGTCTGATGTACTGGATGGTGGTGCCCTCGGAGGAGATACAGGTCCGCACCGACCATCATTGTGCAAGGATCATGCAGAACTATATCGACATCATGGACCACCACATGGAAAAACGGAGGCCTCTTATCGGTTTTGTCAAGAACCCGGAGGATATGCAGGTTATGCAGACCCTTAAAAAACAGGAAACACAGCTTGACCTTCCATGGCTGCTGGATGCGCAGTTCTTCAAGAACGCACTGTCCCCGGAGAGAGCAGGCATACGAGGTGCCGAGGCAAGGAAGCACATAACCTACACCAACTGGTTCCTACAGCCAAACCAGTTCTACGAGAAGATGCTCAGCGCCACGTCCCCCCTTGTGAAGGACAGGCTCTCCCACAGGTTCCCTGCAGAAGATTATGCACTTGCTTTCTTCATGGTGTTCGTGCCCTCAATGGGTACGATATTCAAGATAGAGTCCCCATACGGCCTTGTCAGGGACGAGGAGATGAGGAACCTTATCACAAGGAAAGTGCTCTATGATGTGGCACTGAACGGCATACCAAGGACCCTGGCAAAGGCCGACTCGCTGGCAAAGATACAACTGTCCGAAAGGCGCCAGATAATTGACAGGTTCAGAAATTCCAGAATAGATACAACTTATAACGAAATACGATGGGGTGAAACGGATGAGAGATGAGGACATACTGTCCTTTGTTTCCAGGGTCAGCAGCGGCACCGGGACTACAAAGGTGGTTATAAGGACCAATGAGAAGGATATCAGGGAAAAGGATACTCCCTCTGAAGAAAAAAAACATCCTTTTGAGGATTATGAGCCGGGCGAGAGAAACATGCAGAGAACAGATAACGGACTGGATGCTGCGATCGGGATAATCACCACAGGCCTTGAGCCCCTGGAGATCAACGATACGGGAGCAAGGATAACCGGATATATCACCACCTCCTGCCGCAGGAACGTGCGCCTGGGGACCTACGTCCTGGTGCCCTACGGGGACGAGGACCTTTTTGCAAGGATCTGGAAACTGCAGTATGTCCAGGAATACGCCGTGGACGATGCCACCGAGATCCATTCCCGCAGGATGCTCCGGTTCAACGACACCGATGAAGTGGATTACAAGTTCCTGGCATACCTCGACCCCATCTGCATACTCTACGAACAGAGAACAAAGAACGGCAGTAATTCCCTTGCAAGAAGGATGGGGGACAGGATACCGCGCCCCAACACACCCATACTGCCGGTCACCGATAAGACAAAGCTGCAGACCGGGCTCAATATCCCCGGCGAGGGCATATTCCTGGGACACCTGAGCGTCGGCGGGGAACTTGTAAAGACCCATGCAGTGCCTCCCACGGTCCCTTATTACCTCAGGAACGACTATTCCATGGGTGATCCCCTGATATTCAGGCACATGCTGGTCTGCGGCAGTACAGGCACAGGAAAGACCTTCCTTACCAAGAACATCCTGAGACAGTTCATGAGCGAGAATAACAGGTACAAACTCAGGGGCTCCGAGGAAAGGAAGAATCCCTGTCTGGTTATAATGGACCCGCAGGACGAATATTCCCAGCTCTTCGAGGACAACCCCGAACTGACGCAGGAGGATGATTTCGCCTTCAGGGCCGAGAAGGTGAACTTCGGGGCCTGCAGGCACACAAGGACATTCGTGGCAAAGGTGGATGGTGAGGGTTATAAAGGCAGGTCAAGGGCAGAGCAGGTGGAGTTCACAATACCCTTTGAGATGGTACGCAACAATTCCTGGCTCATAGCCCCGGTGGGCATGACAGAACTGCAGTATGTAGGCGTCGACCTTCTGCTTGATGATTACTTCAAGAAGAGCATACAGCACACCTATAGCGGCTTCATGGACTTCATCGATGACGATGCCTCAAGGGACCGCTATGTGGAGAGCGGCAAGATACACGAGTCTTCCTATGACGGCATTGTGCGCAGGGTGAAGAACCGCGCCCTTGCAAGGGTATTCGACCAGCAGGCAAGGCCCATCACCGAGCTCCTTGGCCAGATATTCCGATCCGGCCAGGTGAGCGTGTTCCCCACCGAATACATCACAAGCACCCGCATACGGGACCTGATAACCCTCACGCTGATGAGCACCATAGTGGATAACAAGCTCAGCACATCAGGGGACACGGCCGTCAAGGACACACCCATCATCCTCGGACTCGATGAGGCCCATCGTTACCTTGCACAGGCAGGAGGAGAGCACTCCAGGCGCCTCATATCCAAGTTTGCCGATGCCGCGCGCCAGGGCAGGAAAGAGGGACTGGGGCTCTTCCTTATAACCCAGGACCCGCAGGATATTGATGATACCGTCTTCAAGCAGATCAACACGCGCGTTATCCTGAACCTGAGCAACGATGCCGCTATCAGCGCAATGAAAGTCAAAAAAGAGTTCGAGAAGCGCATTCCGTATCTCAAGAAGGGACAAATGATAGTGCAGAGCCCCGATAACAGTGATATGGTGGAGATCGTGGGCCTGTCTAGATGTGTGGTGAAGCATGTTTAATACCCATGCTTCATACCTTCCCACCGAAACGTATATATGAGGAAAGTACGTATGGGAGGTTCGCTCACATAAACATACAGCGCGGGCCGGTAGCTTAGCCAGGAAGAGCGATGGACTCTTAATCCATCGGCCAAGGGTTCAAATCCCTTCCGGCTCGCATTAAACTTCGTCCTTTTCTGATTTTCCGTCATATCCCGTCATAACCGTCCCTCACTTTTCTTCCGGATTACCTTCAGTTGTGAAGATGGCTGTAAAACATTAAATCCGATCAGCCCAATGTAGGTTCATTTTCTTGATAAAGGTGAGAACATGCCAAAAGTAAGCCTTGATGTCCCTCAGGAACTCCTTGACGACCTTAACCGCCATGTGGGCAATGACAAGAAATTCGTGTCACAGGCAGATGCCATAAGGACAGCCATCCGCAAGATGCTGGACATGATGGACGAGATTGACCGGAGGCACGGCCGGCTGGAAGAAGAAAATAAGTAATCTGTTTTTTACCCTGTTCACAGGCTCCTCAGGAACTCAACGCATTTTGCGCCTTCCTCAAGACTGCTCATTTCAGTGACCATCATGCCTTTGTAACCGGATAGCTTTCCCATTACCGTTTTCCAGTCGATGCTGCCCTCTCCCAGGGGAAGGTGCTCGTCATGGCCGCCGTGGTTGTCATGGATGTGAATGTGGACGACCCTGTCCAGGCACCTGCCAAGGAACTCGTCCACAAGCCCCATGGTGTTGGCATGACCCAGGTCCAGGGTCATGCCCGCATTCTTCCTGTCCACCTGTCCCAGTATGTCCAGCATCTCATCCGGCTGCCTGCCGAATATCTGGGGAAGGTGAGGCATGTTCTCAACGGCGATGACCATGTCCTGATCCGCTGCGAAGTCGCATAGCTCCCTTATGCACCGTATGCTTGTCTGCAGGCAGTTGTCAGGAAGCCGGGCGCCATAAGGTGAAAGGTATCCCGGGTGCAGCACTGCTATTTCCGCAATGCCGGATGCCAGTTTCAGATGGTTTTTCATCTGGCGCATGATCTCTGCCAGTATGCCGGGGTTGAGGCTTGCAAGGTTCATATCGGAAAATGGAAGGTGGATACTCAGCTGTAGTCCGGTGGTCTCCAGGATATCCCGGACATGTCCCATGTTCTCAGGCGTCAGGCACTGCGAACCCTCCTGAACCATCTCCCATCCTGAGTATCCTATGTCTTCAAGCTCATAAGCCCACTCGAAGGAGGGGCCGACTATCGCACGGGTGGAGAAGCTGAGGTTCCTGATTCTCATAGTTGTTTACGTTCCGTCAGACACTTGTGATATCCAGTTCGAAATTGGCTATACCGTTCTCCGTGGGAGGTGTCAGCCAGTCAAAGAACCTGAGGAGTTCCTCAGGTGAATCGGCCATGATACTTATTTCTATGGAGCCCAGAGGTTCCTCCTGTGCAGGAAAGTTCAGGCGGCCCACGGTGGCTACCTGCTTGCTGATGATAAAGGATGTCGATCTCTCATTCTTTGACATGCCTTTGTATAACTGGGTGCGGGCCGTGTCAATTATCTGCTCCTGCCTGATCATGTAATGGATGTTCACAAGAGAATGTATGTCCCCCTTAAAAGAAAAGATGCCACTGAATTCTGATATCTCCTCATAGGCTGGCTCACTTTCCGGGAACATGCTCTTGAGCGCCGCACGTACGATCTCCCTGTCTTCGGTGGGATTGGCCCCTGCTGAGACTGCGACCTCTATCATTGTGCTCCTTCCATCAGCGCTGCTATCTTATCCCTGAACTCTTCCAGGGTGCCGTTATTGGTGATCACCAGGTCTGCTATTTTCATGGCCTCTCCCATGCCCCAGCCCAGCTCACGCCCGTCCCTTACCTGCAGGGCACTGATATCCTGCATGTCATCGCTTCTGCCGCGTGCTTTAACCCTTGTGAAGCGCGTATCAAGATCAGAATCGATGGAAACCAGTGTAAAATCATCCCCGAAAGCCTTCTTGAAGCACTCGACCTCAGGAACACTCCTGACACCGTCTATGGCAATGAGATCCTTGTTCGCAGCCCTTATCTTCGGGATACAGCGCCTGGCTACAGCATCCCTGCCTTCCGTCTCACGCAGCTCGGTGCCGATGCCGCCTGTGTTCACATCAGTGGGCTCCAGTCCCCTGCGCATCACTTCTTCCCGGATCGCATCACCCATGTTTATAACTGTGATGCCCTTGCTGCGCAACACGGAAGATGCCTCTGACTTTCCTGAAGCCGGCATGCCTACAAAAGCTAAGATCTTTGTCATTTAATTAACCTGTCATAATTTGTGGATCAGGACGTAAGAAGAATTATCCGATATCCTTTATGTATTGTATAGGTCTTTCCCCATACATCCTACTTATATATTAGTATCCCCTGATACAGGGAACGCCGGATAGTTCCTATCATGCATGGTGCCGGTAAAAGAAAATCGCTCAGGTAAATATGAGATAAATGCGGACGAACAGGGTTTTATGAAGATAGAGAAAGTGCATTTCCCGGGGAACATTTTCCTTGCTCCCATGGCAAATGTGACAAACATGCCTTTTCGCCTCATGTGCAGGAAATATGGCGCATCAATGACATATTCTGAAATGATAAGTTCCGATGCCGTAGTCTATGAGAGTGTAAAGGCCTTTGACAGGGGTCTGAGCTGCGAGGAGGAGAGGCCTTTCGGGATACAGATATTCGGGAATTCCCCTTCTATCGTGTCAAGGGCAGCCTTGGCTATAGAAGAGACATATCATCCGGACCTGATAGATCTCAATTTCGGGTGCCCGGCACATCTGCTTGTAAAGGACGGGTTCGGCTCAGCCCTGCTACGATCGCCTGAGATCATTTACGAGATAGTCAGGGAGCTCTGCGAAACTATCTCCACACCTGTGACAGCAAAGATACGCGTACTGGAAGATATGGAAAGAACGCTGCATATTGCAAGACTGATAGAGAAAGCCGGAGCCTGCGCCATAACTGTCCATGGAAGGACCCTGGAGCAGCAATATACCGGGAAGGCGAGCCACGAGTACGCAAAGAGGATAAAGGAAGAGCTATCCATACCTGTGATAGCGAACGGTGACATCGTTGATGAGGCTTCAGCTTCAAGTGTTCTTGAGCACACGGGCTGTGATGGGATAATGATAGGAAGGGCTGCAATGGGTAACCCTTTCCTCTTCAGGAGGATCGCTCATTACCTGGAGACCGGGGAACTGCTGGAATATGACGAATGCCTCCAGAGGATCGCAGATCTTGAAACCTATATGAGATCACTTCAATACTACGGTATGACGCACACAGTCAATCTCAGGGCCCATGCCCAGTGGTTCACTAAAGGCATTCGCGGGGGCAAGCATATCAGGACAAGGATAGCAGAAGCAAAAGACATTGAGGGGATAATTAACAGCGTAAAGGAAATGTGTGTCGATGGACCCTGAAATCCCCATTAGATTAATTTAGGGGTATTTCAATAAAAACAATTTTAATTAAATTCATGGTGTAAATCACCGAAAGACTAAATAGTGATAAATCGATTCTACACAATTAAACATGGCATTTAACGGCAGATGTCGAAAAAAGGTGTGCGGCAAGCCACATAAATAAGAATCTGCTATTGTGCGGCACTCTGGAAAGGGCATGCCCTGAAAAAGCGCTCTTTCCTGACCATTGATCTGATTATACTACTATGGAGAATTCTACAATGAAAGAGATAAGAATACACGGCCGGGGAGGTCAGGGGTCGGTCACTGCTGCTGAGCTTCTGGCAGTTGCTGCTTTTGCGGACGGCAAGTTCAGTCAGGCTTTCCCAGCTTTCGGAGTGGAAAGAAGAGGAGCACCTGTCCAGGCCTTCACAAGGATAAGCGATGCTCCCATAAGACTGAGAAGCCAGATATACAACCCCGATTATGTGATCGTGCAGGATCCGACACTGCTTGAGTCTGTCGATGTGGCCAGTGGCCTGAAGGATGACGGGATCCTTATAATTAACAGTGATTTCGATCCGGAAACATTCAAGCTCGATACAAAGGCAAAGATAATGACAGTCAATGCTACAAAGATAGCACTGGACATAATCGGAATGCCAATAGTCAATACCGTCCTGCTTGGAGCCTTTGCCGGAGCAACCGGTGAGATCAGGCCGGAATCCATAATGGGAGCAGTCAGGGAAAGATTCCCGGGAAAGGTCGGGGAAAGGAACGCACAGGCAATTATGAAAGCATACGAGATGATGGAGGGACAGAAGTGAAGATAGTACCCGGAGCCATTTGCGAGGCAGGCACCAGCAGGGTCAACAAGACCGGCGGATGGAGGACCTTCAAGCCTGTCTACGACTATGACAAGTGCATAAAATGCAAGCTGTGTGAGCTGTTATGTCCTGACAGTTCAGTTAAGCCAAGGGAAGATGGTTACTTCGAGTTCGATTACGATTATTGTAAAGGATGCGGCATATGTGCCAACGAGTGTCCGAAAAGCGCTATCACAATGGTCCTGGAGGAGAAATAATGGCACGCGAAACCAAGATGGACAAGCAGAAAATGGTCGTCGTGGAAGGATCATATGCAGTTGCAAATGCAGTCAGGGTATGCAGGCCAAATGTCATATCCGCTTATCCGATCACACCGCAGACGCACATTGTCGAGGAACTCTCCAAGTTCATCGCAGACGGCGAGATACCAAACTGCGAATACATTAACGTAGAGTCCGAGTTCTCGGCACTCTCAGCCCTTATAGGATCCTCAGCTGTAGGTGCAAGATCCTACTCGGCCACAACATCCCAGGGACTTGAGCTCATGCACGAGGTCCTGTTCAACGTGGCGGGTATGAGGCTACCTATTGTCATGACCGTTGCAAACAGGGCAGTCAGTGCACCCATCAACATATGGAACGATCATCAGGACTCCATATCCCAGAGGGATACAGGATGGATCCAGCTCTATGCCGAGAACATACAGGAAATCTCCGATATGACTGCGCAGGCTTTCAAGATCTCCGAGGACAGGGATGTCATGATGCCATGCATGACCTGCATGGATGGTTTCATCCTCTCACATGTGTACGAGCCTCTGGTGCTTCTTGAACAGGAGATAACTGATGAGTTCCTGCCACCGTTCAGGCCGGAGCGTATCCTTGACTCTAAGAATCCCCTGACCTTCGGTGCGTTCGCAGACCCCAACTTCTACACTGAGTTCAGGTACCAGCAGGAGCGCGCCATGCAGAACTCCCTGAAGAAGATCGAGGATACAGCCAACGAGTTCTATGATATGTTTGGCAGGCACTTCGGAGGGCTTATCGATGAGTACTGCACTGAGGATGCAGACATAATAATAATGGCAATGGGCTCCATTATAGGAACCATCAAGGATGTCATCGACCGTCTCAGGGAGAAGAATGTCAAGATCGGACTGCTGAAGGTAAGGGCCTTCAGACCATTCCCTGCACAGGCTATCATGAATGTCATCAGGGATGCAAAGGTAGTTGTCGTGCTTGACAAGAACATCTCGCTCGGTATGAATGCCGGAGCCCTTTTCATTGAAACGAAGTCCGTACTGTACAACACTGATATCGATGTACCTGTCATAGGATATATGATAGGGCAGGGCGGACGCGACATACCCATGAGCACTATCGAGAAAATAATTTCCGACGCAGAGGAAGTAATGAGATCAGGTATCAAGGTAGAGAGCCAGTTTACCGATCTGAAGGAGGAACTTGTATGAAATCAATATCACTGTTAGCTCCGGGACACAGGGGATGTGCAGGCTGCTGTGATGCAATGGCCGCGAAGTTCACCCTGATGGGTGCCGGAGAGGACTGTATTGTGGTCAGTCCTACGGGATGTCTTGAGGTCATGACCACTCCCTACCCGGAAACGTCATGGGATGTACCCTGGATACACTCACTTTTCGAGAACGCAGGAGCTGTTGCCTCGGGCATAGAGGCTGCACTCAGGGCTCTCGGGAAGCAGGGCACAAAGGTAATTGCGATGGGTGGCGACGGCGCGACCATGGATATCGGGCTGCAGGCCCTGTCCGGTGCCTTTGAAAGAGGGCACAACTTTACCTATGTGTGTATTGACAATGAAGCCTACATGAACACCGGCGTGCAGAGAAGTGCAGGCACTCCCTACGGAGCTTCCACGACCACAAGTCCCGCAGGTAAGGTCTCATTCGGAAACCCCAGGCTGAAGAAGAACATGCCTGCGATCATGGTCGCACACGGCTCACCCTATGTAGCCACAACCTCCCTTGCATACCCGAAGGATATGATAGCCAAGGTCAAGAAAGCAACCGAGATCGAAGGCCCCACTTACATCCACTGCCATGCGCCGTGCACAACCGGCTGGGGATTCGATACCTCCAAGACAGTCGAGGTTGCCAGGATGGCCGTTCAGACAGGGCTCTGGCCGCTGTATGAGGTAGAGGACGGCAAGGTTACCAAGGTCCGCAAGATAGGTGCCAATAAGAAGCCGGTCGAGGAATATCTCAAGATGCAGCGCCGTTTCAAGCATCTCTTCACCATGGAAGGCGGTGCTGACGAGGTCGCAAAGATTCAGGCTATAGCTGACAAGAACATTGAAGAGTTCGGCCTCTGATCGGCCCGCTCTTCAACTATACTTTTTTATACCTATACTGCTTCTTTACCTGTTATCAGGATATAGGTTACTTTTACATCCATTGCTGCAGCTTGTCCTGCCTTCGCGTCAGTAAATAAAAGTATTTCTATAGATGCATTATTATTTTATTTTCGAGTGGAAGCAAACGGGTTCTGAAAAAGTGATAAGAACTATTGATCCATATAGGCATGCATGGTCTCACAAGCCCCGGCACTTGTGCCTGACAACACGGAGAACTTCGACCGCATCTTCGAAATACTGAAGCAGGAATACCCTGGCGCTGCCCCAGCCCTGCATTTCAGCAATCCCCTGGAGCTGCTCGTGGCTACCATCCTTTCTGCCCAGTCCACGGATCGCCAGGTGAACCAGGTAACGCAGAGCCTTTTCAAGGAGTATCGCACGGTTGAGGACTATGCTTTTGCAGACCCTGACAAGTTCGGAAAGGAGATATATTCCTCCGGTTTCTATTACCAGAAAGCAAGACACATCATCGCAAGCGCCCGCATTATGCTTTCTGATTTCTCCGGCAAGGTTCCGGATACCATGGAAGGCCTGCTGCAGCTTCCCGGGGTCGGCCGCAAGACCGCAAACATTGTACTTTCGAGGGCGTTCGGCAAGATCGAGGGTATTGCGGTGGACACGCATGTCAAGCGCCTTTCCCGCCGTCTGGGATTCACCCGGCACGAAGACCCTGAGAAGATAGAGAAAGACCTGATGGCCATTGCAAAAAAGGAAGACCTGGAAACCCTTTCCATGACACTGATCCTGCACGGGCGCAATATCTGTGCGGCACGCAAGCCAAAGTGCGAGCTTTGCGTGGTTAACACGCTGTGCCCATCGAGCAGGGTTTGATCGTTGTTTCAGGAGCACCTGAGTACAATTGTCCCAATAGCTGCAGAGCATTTCTCATAAATTTTCATATGTAACAAAGTATATATATAGGGTCTTAACTCTAATGCGCTTTATCAGTCGAATTTTGACCCCGGTCAGCTGGCTTGATATGATGCAAACAACAAAAACAATTAGCCGATATTTCAAAGAGTCGTTCTCCAGCGATCTCAAGGCGGGTTTTATCACCGCCATAGTAGCGCTTCCCCTTGCCATTGCCTTTGCCATGGCTTCGGGTGTCGAACCTGTTCTGGGACTTTATACCGCCGTAATTGCGGGAATACTGGCATCTTCCGTGGGAGGTTCGCGATATTCCATCACCGGGCCTACCGGTGCCATGACAGTCATCATCCTTTCAACAGTGCACAGCTTCGGACTTGAAGGGCTGCTCCTTGCAGGATTCCTGGCAGGTGTTTTCCAGTTGCTCTTCGGGCTGCTCAGGCTCGGCAAGGTAGTCAAGTACATCCCGCTGCCCGTTATTTCCGGTTTCACCAGCGGCATAGGTGCAATAATCCTGATCGGTCAGATACCCAACGCACTCGGTATCTCCTTCCCGGCACAGGAACGTGTATGGGAAACACTTTATGAGATATACGTCAGGCTCGATGTCCTGGACACTGCAGCAGTGCTGATATGCATAGGAACAATACTGCTTCTCATTTACCTGCCCGCCATCTTGGCAAAGGTCAGATATTTAAGCAGCCTGCCGGCTTCAATAATAGCCCTGTTCCTGACAGTGTTGCTCACCTACAATCTCAGCCTGAGCGTACCTCTTGTGGGAAGCATCCCCACGGAGCTCCCCAGCATCAGCATGATAAGCCTGAACCTGGACCTTGTGATGGCCGTACTGCCCGCAGCCCTTACCATTGCGCTCCTGGGTGCTATTGAGGCGCTTCTGTGTGCTGTCGTATGTGACGGTATGACAAACACAAAGCATGACAGCAACAGGGAGCTGCTTGGACAGGGTATTGCCAATGTCATATTGCCCTTCTTCTCAGGGATTCCATGTACAGCTGCCATTGCAAGGAGCGCTGTCAACATCAGGGAGGGAGCAAAGACACAGATGTCAGGTATCATACACGCCCTGATCCTGCTCGCAGTGCTGCTCTTCCTCGGTCCCGTAGCCGCGTTCATCCCCAAGGCTTACCTTGCAGGTGTGCTGATACTGGTATCCCTCAGGATGATTAACATCACGGAGTTCAGGACCATCATGAGCATCAGCAAGATGGACACAGCCGTACTGGTAGTCACTTTCCTGCTGACCGTGCTCACCGACCTGGTCTTTGCCGTACAGATGGGCATGTTCCTGGCTATAATCCTGCTCTTCATCAGGATGACAAATGTTATCGATATCCACACAATGGAGAGATATGACAGGACAAAGGGCATCAACGCCACTATCTTTGCCGACCCATACCTGGAGAAGAACGTTTCTGTGTATACCATCAACGGCCCATTCTTCTTCGGAGCCATGAACGTGTTCGAGAGCAAGATAAATGAGCATATGAACATCAGTAAGCCTCATATTATCCTGCGCATGCGCTACGTCCCGTTCATCGACACCACCGGCCTTGAGCGACTGAGAAGTTTCATCCACTCCAGTAAGAAGATGAAGCAGAAGGTCTACCTTACATCCATACAGCCTGAAGTGATGAGCAAGATCGATAACGATGCGGAGCTCAGGCATATGATAAGAAATAAAGAGGTCCTCATCTTCAGCAGCACCCAGGAGGCCCTGGCTTACCTCAAGAACGAGAACGCAAGTGGGAAAGGCGGCTCTGACCTGAAGCCATCGGAGGCCGCTTCATCCCACGGCTCAACAGCTGCCAGATAAGCTTCCATCCACAGGCCTTTGGAAGAGCTTCTTTCAAAAAAGGCCTCTCTATTTTTTTGGTGAATTGGTTATAGAAAACTTTCTAAGTGTTGTAAGTGTTGGTGACATAAGCATTATGAAATAATGCATATATTGGAGGGACGTTTGTGAGCCTTCAGCAGGAACTGAACGAAATCGCCCGGGACAACGGTGCCTATTACTTTGGCGTAGCTGACCTGGCGCTTGCCAGGGATTTCATTGCAGAGCAGGGCGGAGATGAGTTAACTGTATATCCCTATGCTATCTCGCTCGGGATAAGACTGATATATCCTATAGTTGACAGGCTCCCGCACAGGAAAGAGAGGTCTGCGGCCCTGAATTACAGGCACCATGCCTATAACGTGATCAACTCAAGGCTCGACCTGACAGCTTCAGTTGTAAGCAGTTACATCCAGGAAAGAGGTTATATGGCATTGCCTCTCCCGGCATCCGAAAGGATCGATAACGAAAGGATATGTGCGCAGTTCTCCCACAAACTGGCCGCACACCTGGCCGGCCTGGGATGGATAGGCAAGAGCTGCCTCCTGATAACTCCCGACAGCGGGCCAAGGGTCAGATGGACGACTATCCTGACCGATGCCCCCCTCATACCCACAGGCAGCACAACTGAGAGCAAGTGCGGAACATGCAACGAGTGTGTGAAGATATGTCCTGTTAAGGCCTTTACCGGAAGGGATTTTGTCGAAAGCGAAAGCAGGGATTACAGGTACGATGCCGGGAAATGCGAGGACTATTTCAATGAAATGAAGGGCAACGGGCAGATACCTGTGTGCGGGCTGTGCCTGTATGTGTGCCCGTATGGGAGAAAAAAGGATCAGGCCGCCGTCCGGGAATACAGGCCCTAGATTCTCAAAGCTCAATCATCATCCCTTAGCCATACTCTCCCGTCGGCCTTTTGAAAAAGCCGAACTTTTCGTAGAAGGCCTCTTTCCCTTTTGCCGACATCAGGGCAATGTAAGAATAATCCTGCACCTGCTCTTTCAGGTAGGACATTATATTTTCCATCAGCACAGTGCCGATGCCCTGACCCTGATACTCGGGCAATACGATGACATCGGCAACGAAATAGATGCCCCTACCAGACGGGACATGCCGACGACCCTGTCTTTGTCAACAGCGCAAACGCAGCAGGTGGAGTTACCCAGACTTTTCTCTATCGCCTGGTTACCGGGGCAGGGCCAGCCGACGGACTTCCGCAGGCTGATGTACTCTTCAACTGTCGGGAGTTTTTCTTTGATGATGTATTTTGTCATCTAAGCTCAGTTTATAGTTTCCAAGATTATGCTTTATACTTTAGGTGCTCATTATGAATCAAACTTCCAGCCCACTCCACTTAACGAAAGCCCTTTTTAGCACATATACGGATACCGGCACGAGAAGCACTGCTGCAAGCACGAACTGGAAGTTCAACTGCCCAAGGAAGATCATCCCCAGTACCACAGGACCTATGGCCAGCAGATATGTGGTGAAAGTACCTGCACTGTACAGGGTGAAGGATGTATTGAGCCCTGTCAGGTAGACCGTTATAGAAACCACGTACATTGACACGGCAACGAACAGCAGAACTATGTGGAACATGTCCTGCAGCCTGCCTGCCCGGAGGACGGTAAGCAGGACCACTCCAAGAGGGATCACGTTCAGCAGGGAATAGCTGTTGAGCTTGCTTTTAAGTACATCCGGCACCGTCAGGGGCAGGAAGGAATAGGAGCCGAACATATCGAATTCCACGAGCCAGTTGTACATGGTCGAAGCCATCATTCCCACAACCACTGCGAAGACCACAAGTATGTCCAGCCCGGAAACCACTTTCAACAGCTGAGGCAGGAAAAGCCATAAGAGCGCCACCGGCACCAGGAATGAGAATACGATTTTTCCGGGACCGCCCTCGCTGCGGCTGAAGTCAAGGTAGTCCTTGGCCATGAAATGAGAGTAACCATAGAACCCCAGCTTTCCGGCTATTTTGGAAAAACTGTTGGAGTAGTGCTTTTGCGACTGAGGATAGTCTACCTTGATGAATATTATGGATATCATCGAAGGCACCATGATAAGTGCAAGGCAGGTGACAAGCAGGTTCACCGATGGTTCCAGATAAAAAGCCAGGGAAGGCAATGCATAGAAGTCAGCACTGCGTAAATCCCGGAACATGAAAAGAAGCGCTACTGCTATCAGGAGTAACACCAAAAGTGCCTTCTTTCCCAGATGGGCGTAGATAGTCGACAGCAGGAAGACCAGGGACAGCCCGATACAGAATGATAGGAACAATGTTATCAGGAGCAGGAAAAACGAGTACTGCCAGCCTGTGAGAAGAGCACCTGCCGCAAAGCCTGAGGTAAACGGCAGCACGTAGAGGAAAAAGTAGTAGATGACATCCTTGACAACAAAGTTGGAAAAAATAACCCTTTCCGATACCGGAAGTGTCCTTGAGCAATATGCCAGCAGGCTTAACTGCCCGAAGCGCCTGTTCATGACCTCCCTGCCCAGCAAGCCGAATCCTCCCACCATGCAGCCCATAAAGAGGAACAGGTAATGCAGTCCGAGCAGCACTTCAGCCTGGCTTATTATTCTTCCGAACAATACCATTGACAGTGAGAGCAGCATGGAAACGGCTGCTATGACCAGCGGAAAGAAGGCAAATCCCCTGTCACCGAAAAATGACGAGTGCATGCGCCACTCTTCCTTCATCATGCTCCTGAACAGCTCAAGCATTGCAGACACCTCAGCTCACAAGTTCAAGGAAAAACTCTTCCAGCGGCCTGCTCCCGATGGCAGGGTCATCCATCCTGCCGGAGAAGACCAGTTTTCCTTTATATATGATGGCAATACCGGTGCATATCTCCCTGGCTATCTCCAGTATATGGGTGGATATGAAGACGGTACCTCCCTTTTTTACGTAGCTTTTAAGGAAGTCCTTGATCCTGCGCTGCATCAGCGGGTCCAGGTTGATAAGCGGCTCATCGATTATCACAAGCTCCGGTTCATGCAGGAATGCCTGTGAGAGCATGAGCTTTTGCCTTGTGCCCCTGGAAAGGTCCTTGCAGAGCACATCTTTCTGATCTGCGAAATCAAGGTAGGAAAACCACCAGTCACATTGTTTTTCAAAATCCTCCAGCTTCCTGACCTTTGCAACGAAATGCAGGTACTCTTCCGCCGTGAGAAAGCTTGGCGGATTTTCCTGCTCCGGTATGATACCTGTAAGTTCCTTCACTCTTAAGGGACTGGAAAGAACATCCACCCCACGCACGGTGACTTCACCTGACGTGGGTCTGGTCTGGCCTGTGAGCATCCTGATCATCGTGGTCTTTCCCGAACCGTTGGGCCCCAGCAGACCGAACAGTTCTCCCTTTTCCACCTCGAGACTTACCTCGTCCACGGCCCTGGTGCCGCCAAAATGTTTTGAGAGATTCTTTGCACGTATCAAGTGAATCTACCTGCGTATATTTCTATACTTTTATAGGCAAAAATAGTATAAAAAACTGGGCAAAAGCCTGAGATCCTGCAAACCCGGAGAAGAGCTCAGCACTCACTTTTTACGGACAGCTGAGACACTTGATACATCTCATTTCCTTACAAACATCCTCTTTGCCGTCTCCACCCTTGCCCGGAGGTCAGCACCTTCAAGGTCCCTTACAACCTCCTCCAGGAAATCGGGTATCGGCAGGTGCTGCGGACATGCATCCACGCATTTGCCGCACTTGATGCACTGGGAAGCAAAATGCGGTTCATCGTCCGCACTCACAATACCCGCAAGCCTTGTAGCATACATCATCTTCGATTCCATCTCCTTCCTGAACATGTACAGGTTGTTGTATATCTCAAGACAGCCCGGAATGTCCACCGACGCGGGACATGGCATGCAGTACCTGCAGCCCGTGCAGCCTGCTTTCATTATCTCGCGATACTTCCTTTCCACCCTGCCCACAAGCTGCAGTTCGGTTACAGTAAGGCTTTGAGGCTCTCCTTCGTCTGCTATCCTGAGATTCTCCTCAATGTGGGACTCCTCGTTCATGCCGGACAGCACAACAGTGACCTCAGGGCGGTTCCATATCCAGCGCAGAGCCCATTCAGCAGGAGACCTCTTTACCGGAGCCTCATCCCAGATCTCCTGTACTTCAGCCGGCACGGGGTCTGCAAGATTCCCACCGCGCAGCGGTTCCATGACAATTACGCCAAGACCTTTTGAAGCTGCATATTCAAGCCCTTCAGTGCCGGCCTGGTTCTTCTCATCCAGGAAGTTGTACTGGATCTGGCAGAAGTCCCAGTCATAGTCATCGACTATCCCTGCAAAATCCACGCCTCTGCCGTGAAAAGAGAAGCCGGAGTTAATGATGCGGCCATCTGCCTTTGCACTGCCGAGGAATTCTGTAACACCAAACCCCTTCATTTTATCCCAGCTTCCCCCGGTAAGGCCGTGTACCATATAGTAGTCTATGTGGTCCGTGTCCAGTCTCTCAAGCTGGGCATTGAGGAACCGGTCCATATCCTCGCGGCTGTTGACCATCCATGTGGGGAGTTTGGTGGCAAGTCTCACTTTTTCCCTGTATCCATCTGCAAGTGCACGACCTAGGAAGGGCTCGCTCGCTCCCATGTGATATGGCCAAGCCGTGTCGACATAGTTTACACCTCTGTCTATTGCATAGCGAAGCTGTTTTGTTGCCCTTGGCTCATCTATGCTCCTGTCTTCTCTCACAGGCAGGCGCATGGCACCAAAACCGAGTATAGAGAGCTTGTCTCCGTTTTTTGGCATTTTCCGGTATAACATCCCTTATGCTCCTCTTCCAACGGAATCACTATGAAACTGTTTTTGGCTAGTTCTCTCAACTTTAACTGGAAAGAATCTTCCGTTAACTGATCCCATCGGCATTTCTGGTGGATCCTGTATCATATCTCCGAAAGTGGATGATTGCTTGAACTATATTTAATCAGGATTAAACAGACTCTGTTATATAGCTTTACATCTGCATTTTTGTATAATTCCTTATAAGAGCACCATAAAGTATTTATCTAAAACTCATTTTTTAGTACATAAATGACTAATCAGTCAATATCAGAGATAATACATGAAGGAACAGGTCGAAGATAAAAGAAAAGCCCTTATGGAAGCGGCCCTGAAGCTCTTTACTGAAAGAGGCTTCCACGGCACATCCACAGCCCAGATATCAAAAGAAGCAGGCGTAGCCACAGGCACTCTGTTCAATTACTTCCCCACCAAAGAGGATCTTATCAATGGCCTGTATTTTGAGATTAAAGGGCAATTGAGCCGCAGTATAGGAAAAGAAATCCAGGTGCAGAGTAGCTTTCAGGATAAATTAAGGAAAATGTGGTACAACCTCATAGAATGGGGATTGGATAACCGGGATGAGTTTCTTTTTGTCGGCCAGTTCTGTTCTTCACCCTATATAACGAACTATACGCGTGAAATAGTAATGAAGGAGTATGTCTTTCTTCATGAGCTTGTAAAAGAAGGAATAGCAGGTGGCGAAATAAGGAATTATTCAGGAGAGCTGGTCATTGCAATGTTCTACCAGTCCAGCAGGACTGTAGTGAACTTTATCCTCGATTCAGAGCCAGAGGACAGGATCAAGGTCATAGAGGATGGATTCCGGATCATTTGGGATGGTCTGGCTAGCGAATAATATCTTTAGCACATGTGCAAGTCATTAGCTGTCTCTCAGCGTTTTGATAGTTATGACGTCTTCAGGATAAAGGGAAAAGCAAGAGTGAATCATTATTTGATAACTTTGCCCGATGACAATTTATAAAGCATCATAGAAAGGAGAGAATATGAATAAACTTAGAAAAGTTATTCTATATTTATTCTGTGTTTTACTTCTCTTGGGTTTTGCCACAGTATTGTTCATAAGCATACACCCGGCTTTCGGCGGAACTCCAACCTCGGAACAGAAAGAAACTTATCGGGAGTCGGACAATTATATCGACGGGAAGTTCATCAACGATGTGCCAGCAAGGGATTTGGCAAATCGCTCAAGTAACTCATCAATCAACGGGAATTCTGCTTCCGGGGACAAAGACCGCAACCCTGCCGGCCCGATCCCTGTTTCTCCCATCGACTGGGAGCGGATCGAAAGTGAGAACGATAGTCTGACATGGCTCGGACACTCTGCTTTTCTGCTTAGCGTGGACAATAAAAAGTTACTGGTAGACCCCATGCTGAGTCCTGTTGCCTCACCGGTCTCACTTGTGGGAATAAACAGGTACGAATACAGCGAAGATATCATGCTGCACCTGATTGATGATATGCCCCCGATCGATGCAGTTCTTATTACGCATGACCATTACGACCACCTAGATTACCAGTCCCTCGTAAAGTTCAACAGCAAAGTATCGCATTTCTTTGTCCCTCTCGGATGTGGTGCTCATCTGGTCCGGTGGGGTATTCCGGAAGAGAAGGTCACGGAACTCAACTGGTGGGAAGAAGCGGAGTATCAGGGCCTCACTGTTGCTTTGATACCGTCCAGACACGGCTCGGGAAGAGATCCGTTCAATATCGACACCACACTATGGGGAGGATGGGCCATTCTGGGAAACAGGACCCGGATATACACAAGCGGGGACGGCGGATACGGTCCACATTTCAGGGAGATCGGGGACAGGTACGGACCTTTCAATATAACCCTGATCGAAGGCGCCCAGTATGACCGCAACTGGCCGGACATACATATGGTGCCGGAGCAGGCTGTCCAGGCCCATCTGGACCTAGATGGCAGGACAATGATGCTTATGCACTGGGGAGCGTTCACACTGGCCAGCCATGCCTGGAACGAGCCGATAGAAAGAGTACTGGAGGAAGCAGATGAAAGGGAAGTGAACATAATAGCCCCAATGATCGGTGAAACGATCATGCTGGATTCAGATCTGCAACTGCCTCTAACTGAATGGTGGGACCTCTGACCTGGAGATTCTGCTCACAATTATCAATAGTCTCAGTAAGAAATTAATTTATAGCAACTCGATGAGTGATTAGTCAATCAAAGCAAATATATACCACAGACCATATCTATAAATGACTGTTCAGTCAGTCACGAATCACACTATTTGATACAATTCTAATATTCAGGAGAACTAAGATGTTATACAGACAAATGCCAAAAAGCGGAGACAAACTCTCGATACTTGGCTTTGGTGCCATGCGTCTCCCTGTAAAAGAAGACGGTAGCATAGATGAAGAAAGAGCCGCCAGGCAGTTACGCCACGCGATCGATCGGGGAGTGAACTATGTCGATACTGCCTGGCCATATCACACGGGAGCAAGTGAGCCATTTCTGGGCCGTGCACTTGCTGACGGATACCGCGAAAAGGTAAAAGTTGCAACAAAACTTCCTTCATGGCTCATTGAGAGCAGGGAAGACATGGATAGGTTCCTGAATGCCCAGCTTGAGAAACTGAACACCGGCCATATTGACTATTATCTCGTACACGCTCTCGTTGGTGACCTGTGGGATAATGTCAAAAAACTGGGTGTGACCGATTTCCTTGACAGCGCAAAGGCGGATGGGCGCATAATAAACGCTGGTTTCTCTTTCCATGGTGCAGGGGAGGATTTCAACCGCATAGTGGAGGCTTATGACTGGGACTTCTGCCAGATCCAGTACAACTTCCTGGATGAGAAGAACCAGGCAGGCAAAGACGGTCTGGAATACGCAGCCTCAAAGAACTTAGGGGTCATTGTCATGGAACCTCTTCGCGGAGGAAACCTTACAAAGAACCTGCCGCAAGCCGTGAAAGAGATCTGGGACGAAGCCCCGGTAAAGAGGTCCCCCGCAGAATGGGCACTCCGTTGGGTGTGGGATCATCCGGAAGTCACAGTGGTTCTTTCAGGTATGAACGAGGAGGTCCACGTTCAAGAGAACTTAAGGATCGCAGAACAGGCATATCCGGATTCCCTGACAGGAGCGGAACTGCAGCTGGTAAAAAGAGTGGAGATCAAGTATCGTGAGCTGATGAAAGTAGGATGTACCGGCTGCCAGTATTGCATGCCCTGCCCGGCAGGTGTGAATATTCCCCTATGTTTCGAGCATTACAACAATTTGTACCTGGTAAATAATCCCGAAGGAGAAAGGTTCATGTATGCTGCAAGGCTAGGCGGCGCTGTCGCTCTCGGCGAACCGGAGTTTGCGTCCCTGTGTGTTCAGTGCGGGCAATGCGCTGAGAACTGCCCGCAGCACATTGATATACCAACAGTTCTCGGATCAGTTGTGGAAGAACTTGAAGGGCCTGATCTGGAGCAGAGAGCTGCCATGGCGAGAGAGATGTTCAAACAGATATAAAGAGCAGAGACAATCCGTAGTGAGGAATATAAAGATTGACAACAGACCCTCTGCAAAGGAAATATAAGGCAGCAAATAGTCCAAATTCATACATGTCTTTCGCAGGATCATCAGAAAACAAAACCCCTCACATGCCTGAGGACTACGATACCAAGATATCCACGATGCTCCCCTATTATTCATGCTTCCATCAGGAAACCATCAACCTTGTCAGATCATTGCCCTCTGCGCCGAAGGTCTGGCTGGATACCGGATGCGGCACCGGCTCGCTGGTCTCCAGGGCGATCGGACAGTTCCCTGATACGAAGTTCCTTTTGCTGGACCCTTCGGAAGGCATGCTGCAGCAGGCCCGGGAAAAGCTCTCATCCTGCACTTCCGGGAGACTGGAATTCCTGAAGGCTTCACCAACCCAGGAGTTCTCCGGGAAACTTGACGAAAAGCCTGACATAATCACAGCCATTCAGTGCCACCACTATCTCAGCCGCAGGGAGCGGGCCAGGGCTGTCAGGGTGTGCCACGAACTGCTCAGGGATGGCGGGATCTTCATCACCTTCGAGAACATCAGGCCACTGACAGAAGAAGGGGTCGCCGTAGGAAAGCGATACTGGGGCAGTTTCCAGTTGGCACAGGGCAGAAGTGAGGAGGAGACAGAACAGCATCTTGAGCGCTTTGGCACCGAGTACTTCCCCATAACAGTCGAGGAACATCTGGAACTCCTGAGGGAAACAGGGTTCAGGTCTGTGGAACTATTCTGGTACTCATACATGCAGGCGGGTTTCTACTGCATCAAGTGACGCTTCCGGCGTGAGTTTTGCAGGGCACTTCCCAGCAGTCTTAAATTCCATGCACGACAAGATTTAATGGGAGTAAGGATCAGGATCCCAATCATATGGGACCACCGTTCAGGATTTTCTCTGAGCGTGCTTTATGGCGCTGGTCCCCATTCCTGACAAACTAGGGGAGGAACAATCTTGGGAGAGACAACTAGGTTTCCACCCGGCTTTGAAGATATAATGAACTTCAGACTTTCTGATGCGCTTTTCGGGAGAAGGGCGCGCCGCTTCTTCATGGGGGCATCGATACCTGACGGTTACTTCAGGTATACGTCAAAACACAAACCAGTGCCGCTATCTGAGATCGAGCAGATGGTACTGCTCACGGCAATGGCAGGGAATACAGGCTGGCACAATCTCATAATGAGGGCACGGCGCTACGCTCCATATCTTTCAAACTACGCCTGCACTGCCGGAGGGAGAACATATCCCTCGGCAGCAGGTTTCCATACCAGCGAGCTGTTCTTTACCGACGATGAGGGCGTGTACTTGTTCAGGACAAGGGACGCGCCCGCCATGGCTGAAAGGAATGAGGATGGCACATTTGACCCTGATAAGCTCATGGAGGTGCACAGGAGCCGTGTGCGAAAGGTCTACGACAGCCGCCTGCAACTGCCTCCCGAGACACCGCATGTGGAAGCTCACAATAGCTGGGTTGTCAACAAGCCGGGCACTACATTGTTCATTCCTGTGGGTGACCTTGCCCAGCATGTACTTGCAGGGATCTGCTATTACGTGCAGAACGGTATTTGTTTCTTTGACGACGTGAACGGGAGGCAGATAGAGGGAATCGAGCAGTTCTCCGATATAGTGAACGTGGAGGCGCCATACCCGCTGACCTTCCTTGAGACATGGTCCCTTGGCGAGCTGACAGCCGAGCTCAGCACGTCGTGTTATGCCGGTATGCTGATGCTGCAGGCCATGGGTCTTGGAGGATGGATGTTCGATGGTATAGACCCCTATTCCATGCTCGGGGCAAGCGGGAACCCAAAGGTAAAGGGACTGGGCTTCAGGTACGATACCGACGAGCGCTGGCATTTCCCGAATCCTACCGGCCTGGAAGGCATTTTTGAAGGTTTTACCCCGCCTCATTATCCGGATATGCGTCGGGCCGTGAATGCCCTGATGGAAAGGAAGTTCGGTCCCGGAGGTCCCTTCAATACCGGAACACCAGGATACTACAGGGACACGCCAAAGGTCCGCAGCAGCGCGCAGGTCCCGGATGAGCATTTCAGGGAATGTGCAGCCCTTCAGGCTCAGTACATATACGATACCTTCGGCAAATTCCCCGGCACAGTGCCCAGCATTTTCGTGCTGCCCTACCTGCAGGCCCACCACCTGGACCTGGATTTCTATGACAGGTTCTATGAAAAAGGAGCATACCTGAGAACACATGCAGAGCACATGCAGCGCTGGCATCCTGACAGATGAACTATATGAGTAGCTGTATGCAGGGCTTGAATAATATCTTAAAGCTGGTGGCAATATGGAAAATGGGACAGAAGAACCTCACAGTAACGGGGAGCATCCGGACACTACTAATGCTCCTGTCATTCAGGCTGAGGAGCCCGGAAAGCTTGAACTGGACAGAGCAGGATACTTTGTTATCGTGCCCCTTCATGAAAGAATGGTCATTCTGGCCAGGCACTATTCCTATGACAAGGAACTGCTCAGGGTCATCGAAGGAAGGGATGCGCAGTCCATCTACCGGATGCTTGTCAGGCACGGATGGGTTAGCACGCTGAACCACGCCGCCTACCTGGGCCAGGAACTGACAAGGGCGGAGATAGCGATGAAAGCAGGGTTTGGTTATATACAGAAATAGTTCAAAGTTCTTAAATGCAATAACCGATAATGGGTACATGGGGATATACGGGCATAGCCGGAATAATGCCTGAAGTTGCAGGAAAAAGCATACTTGATGTCTAAACACTGTTAACAGCGTTAACATTATAAGGTATTGCAATGAAATTACTGATTGCAATAGTAATCCGGAAGGAAAGAATATGGTCATTGAAGCAGAAACAGAACAAAGAAGATGCGCCATCCTGAAATCGCTGGTGGACAACAGGTACCGTTCTCAGATACCCCGTGTGGTTGATTCTGTTGTCAGCAGTTGTTACGACAGGGACTGCTTTGACCATGTTGATGCAGCAGTGATACCCTCAAGGGAGTCCATGATAAAGATAATCGGCCTGGTAAAGGATATTCTCTTCCCGGGTTACTTCGGGGAGCAGACCCTTGACAGGAACAACCTGCGCTATCATCTCGGAAGCGAGGTGACAAAGCTCTTTGAGCTGCTATCGGAGCAGATAAGCAACAGTATCATCCATGACTGCAGCAGGTTAGAGGAGAACTGCTCTGAGTGCATCGACCGCGGGCAGGCGGAGACCATTACATTCCTGGAGAAGATACCCATGATACGCTCCCTGCTGGCATCGGATGTCAGGGCTGCCTACGACGGTGACCCTGCAGCCAAAAGCTTTGACGAGATTATCTTCAGTTATCCCGGTATCTTTGCACTCACTGTCTACAGGGTCGCCCATGAACTGCATCAGCAGGGAATATCGATACTGCCCCGTATAATGACAGAATACGCCCATAGCGCCGTTGGCATTGATATCCATCCGGGGGCAAAGATAGGCAAGGCCCTGTTCATCGACCATGGCACCGGTGTTGTCATCGGGGAGACCTGCGAGATAGGCGACAATGTCCGCATCTACCAGGGAGTGACCCTGGGATCTCTCAGTTTCCCCAGGGACGAGAGCGGGGAGATAATCCGGGGAAAGAAGCGTCATCCAACCATAGAGGATAACGTGATAATCTACTCCAATGCCACCATCCTGGGAGGGGATACTGTCATTGGAGAACGCTCCGTTATTGGCGGGAGCGTCTGGATAACCAGGTCGGTCCCTCAGGACACGAAGGTCCTGATCGAGGAGCCGCGTCTTGTATTCAAAGGTAAGTACGGGCATCTCTTTCCTGATTACATAATATGAGAACGTTTAGCATTTAAACAGTTAATTCCAATATTAGTTTGATCGATATCAGGGGTTGTTAAAATAGGGAAGATATATAGTGACATTACAAAGACCGTCGGCCACACGCCACTTGTGCGGCTCAACAGGATAACCGAGGGATGCCATGCAACAGTCGTGGGAAAAGTGGAGGCTTTCAATCCTCTTGGCTCTGTCAAGGACCGCATCGCCCTCAATATGATAGAAGAAGCTGAAAAACAGGGCCTCATTAACAAGGATACGGTCATCATTGAGCCCACATCTGGTAATACCGGCATCGGACTGGCTTTCGTCTGCGCGTCCAGAGGATACCGGCTCATACTCACCATGCCCGAGACCATGAGCATGGAGAGGAGGAAGATCCTCAAGGTCCTTGGAGCGGAAATAGTGCTTACCCCCGGTCCCGGAGGAATGGCCGGTGCTGTTGAGAAATCCAAGGAACTGGCTGCACAGACTTCTGGGGCCTTCCTGCCTCACCAGTTCATGAACCCTGCAAATCCCGATATACACCGCCGTACAACCGCTGAGGAGATATGGAACGATACGGACGGGGCTGTGGATATCCTGGTGGCCGGCGTAGGTACCGGTGGGACCATTACAGGTGTATCGGAGGTTATCAAGTCCCGCAAGCCCGCCTTCAAGGCAGTTGCAGTAGAACCAAAGGATTCACCCGTACTTTCCGGGGGAAAGCCGGGGCCTCATAAGATACAGGGCATTGGTGCAGGTTTCATACCTGATGTCCTGAACATGGACGTGGTTGATGAAGTGATCCAGGTCAGTAACGAGGATGCCTTTGAGACTGCCCGGCAGCTTGCAAAGAAGGAAGGGATATTCGGAGGGATATCCTGTGGTGCAGCCCTTTACGCCGCCCTGGAAGTGGCCAGGAGGGAGGAGAACAAGAACAAGCTCATAGTGGTGGTGCTGCCTGATACAGGAGAGAGGTACCTGAGCACGGCCCTTGCGGACTGAGATGAGACTATTTCCCTCGGGGTCAGTTCTGAAAGTGAGCGGGAGTTAACCATAAAAAGTCTCCCGCCCAAATCAATGTGATGCAACGCGTGATAATCCATGTGGACATGGACTACTTCTACGCCGCCATAGAGGAGCGGGAAGACCCTGACATCAGGGGTAAGGCCGTGGTTGTGTGCATGTACTCCAACCGCGGAGAGGAAGGAGGCGCTGTGAGCACCTGCAATTATGTTGCCAGGGGAGCGGGCATACGTGCAGCCATGCCCTGCCGGCAGGCCAGGTCCCTTAAGCCTGATGCCGTGTTCCTTCCTGTACGCAAGGGCTTCTATGAAGAAGTTTCAAAAAGAGTGATGACCATACTGCGCTCCTATGCTGACAGCGAGGAAGCGTTTGAGCGGGTCAGCATAGATGAAGCTTTTCTTGATATCACACGTTCCTCCGAATCCGATTTTAATCTTGCCAGGGATATAGGGATGCGTATCAAGGAAGAAGTCAAGGCGCAGGAGAACCTTACCTGCTCCGTGGGTATCGGCCCGAATAAACTGATATCCAAGATGGCTTCCTCCTTCCGCAAGCCTGACGGGATAACCGTCGTAAGGCCGGAAGAAGTGCAGGATTTCCTCAGGCCCATGCCTGTGAGCAAGCTCTGGGGCATCGGCAGGGTGACAGAGGAAAAGCTTGCGGAAATGGGCATCAGGACAGTGGCGGACCTGGAAGGGCACGATATACAGGAACTTGTGAACGTCTTCGGGAAGAACAGGGGCACCTGGCTCAGGAAAGCAGCTTCCGGCATCGATGAGACGCCCGTCAGGGAAAGGGATGCCAGCGACCAGATCGGCAGGATGGCCTCCCTCAAGCACGATACGCGCAACTGGCAGATGGTATTCTCACTACTGGAGGAGCTTACCGATGATGTGATGAACAGGGCCGATGCACGCAAAGTATCTTTCAGGTCCGTCACCGTGACAGTCATTTTCTCAAATTTCAAGACATCCACGAAGAGCAGGACACTGAGCCATCCCTTGGCCGACAGGCGGGCCCTGCAGGAGATCTCCAGGGAGCTCATGCGCCAGTTCCTGGCCGAGACATCCATGGACTTCAGGCGCATTGGAGTGATGGTGGGTAGCCTCAACGAGAGGATGGGACAGAAAAGCCTGTTCGACTTCGCGGGGGCATGATGTTCCCTGACAGCAGGCTCCCGGATAACAGAGCCTCAGGTGAAGATGGAGGACAGGAGCGAGCCGGCTCAAAGAAAGAGTGCAGTAAGTGCAGATATCAAGGACGTGATGCTGACGCGCTCTTCTGCAAACCGTGCGGGGTGAATTCCGGATATTTGAAGAATCTGGTTTGTGACCTGCCTGAAAATATGCTAATGATGATTATCATCATTCCGGCTCCATGGAATACATATAAATAATAAAAAAAAGGAGGACTTTTTACTCACTGAGTTATATGTACCAGTTCAAGAGGGATAGCTATTCCAGTCTATGAGATGAAAAACGAAAATGAGAAAGATTTCCAGCTTGAGATGCTCAGGAGAGTGCTGGAATCGGTCCAGGATCACATTTCTGTTATTGACAGGAACATGCGGATCATTGTGAGCAACTGGAATCACTGTGACTCTGTTTCTGCACGGGACAAGCAGGGTTATCCCTATTGTTACAGCTGCCTCATGAAACGCGCAACACCGTGCGAACCCTGCTATATGCTGGAAGTGCTCACTACAGGTAAGTGCCGCAAGTACGAGATCGAGGACCCTCTTGACGGCAGGATAAAATCCGTGGAACTCTCTCCTGTTTTTGAGGAAGGGCACAATGTCGCCATGGTGGTAAGGCATACCAAGGACATCAGCGAGCGCAAGCATGTCGAGAGTGTTCTCAGAATGCGTGAGAGCCAGCACGCTGCGGTTGCAAAGCTGGGACAAGAGGGGCTTTCAGGTGAGAAACTGGACAGCCTGATGAAGGAGGCTGTCAGACTTGTTGCAAAGACCCTTGATGTGGAGTATTGCAGGATAACGCAGCAGGGGAAAGATGGGAACGACGTGATGATCGCGGGGGTCGGCTGGGAAGAAGATAAGGAAGTCAGGAACCGGCAGGCTGAGGATGACTCACGCAACATACTCTGCTATACCCTCTATGCAGGCGAACCGGCGGCAGTCATGGACAGGGAAACCAGGGACAGGTTCAGCGGCTATTCCCTGCTCAGGGAGCACTGGCTGGTGAGCGGCATGGATGTGCTCATCGGGTGCAGGGACAGGCCCTTCGGGACGCTGAGCGTGCACACCGGGCAGAGCAGGGTGTTTACCGAGGATGATATCCATTTCATGCAGTCGGTGGCCAACGTGCTTGCTGAATCAGTTAACCGCAGGGAGAACGAAGAGAACCTGCACAGGTACGCGAAAGAGCTTGAATCCAGCACTGAGCTGAAGGTGCTGTTCACGGACATACTTACCCACGACCTTCTCAATCCTGCAAATGTCGTCCGCGGGTTCACAGAGGAACTGCTTATCCAGGAAGATGACGAGGATAAGATAAAACTGCTCGAAAAGGTCCACAGGAACAACGAAAAGCTCATAGAGATGATGGAGTCCGCTGCAAAGTTCATTAAACTGGAATCCATAGCAGACATCAATTTCGAAGAGCAGGACATTGCCCCCATAATAGAGAGAGCTGTGAGGGCTGTAAGGGACGATATGGATAAGAAGGGGATCTCACTTGTGTTCAACCCTGTCTGCAACTGTACTGTAAAAGCCAGTCCGCTGCTGGAAGAGGTGTTCATCAACCTGCTGTCCAATGCTATCAAGTACAGCCCCGAAAAAGAGAGGATAATCATCAGTATCCAGGATCTCGGGGACGAGTACAGGATACAGGTAACTGACTTTGGCCCGGGCATCAGTAACCGGGACAAGCCAAGGATATTCGAAAGGTTCAAGAGGGCGGACAAGGGAAGCGTAAAGGGTAGCGGCCTCGGGCTTGCTATTGTGAAGAGAATTGTGGATCTTCATATGGGCAAGGCAGGCGTCGATGACAATCCGCTCGGCAGAGGCAGCATCTTCTGGGTTGCACTGAAAAAGCAGAATGATCTTCCTGAGCGATAATCTCGGCTCCCAAAGGGTTTTTATCCGCTTCTACCCCACTATGTAGTGAGCTTATAAGATAAGCGGGTTTAGATAACTGCGTAAAAATCAATGGGGTATTGATGTGGAAGACGACAGGATATCATATCATGATTCAGTACGTACGGTTTACAGGCGTATAAAGGAAGACGGCATGACAAATGTCTGGGACCGCTATGAGGCCCAGGGACTGGGAGGTAACCCGGACAAAAGATGTACCTTTTGCCAGGAAGGCATCCGCTGCGACCTGTGTTCCAATGGGCCCTGTCGTGCCAATGCGGCAAAGGACAAGAGAGGGGTTTGCGGGATAACGGCAGACGGGATGGCAATGCGCATGATGCTTTTGCGCAATGTGATGGGAGCCTCCACTTACCATTATCACACGGCACAGACAGTAAAGACCCTGAGGGCAACCGCAAAGGGGGAAACTCCCTTCGAGATTCGCGAGGAAGGAAAACTGCGGACCTTTGCAGGCAGGCTGGGCATCGACACCAGTGGCGATGTGAAAGACGTTGCCCTGAGACTTTGTGATTTCGTTGAAGATGACTTTGACAGGGAATACGGGCAACCGAGCAGGATCGTCGAACTGCTTGCCCCGGAGGAGCGGCAGAAGTTATGGAAAGAACTTGGCATCTTTCCCGGCGGCATCCATACCGAGATGATGCGGGCTACAAGTTCCTGCCTGACCAATGTTGACGGCAATTATGTCAGCCTGGCGCTCAAGGCAATGAAACTCGGAATCGCGATGGGCTACCAGAGCCAGATAGTCAATGAATATTGCCAGGACATGATCTACGGCATTCCCAGACCGCACAACATGCGCGTGGACCTCGGTGTACTGGACCCTGATTATGTGAATGTTTTGCCTAACGGTCACGAACCTTTCCTGGGATTTGCCATGGTGCAGCTTGCAAGGGAGCAGGAGTGGCAGGACAAGGCAAAGGAAGTGGGAGCAAAAGGACTGAGAGTTATTGCCAACATCGAGACAGGACAGGAGATGATCCAGAGATGGAAGATGGATGATGTGTTCTACGGTTTCACCGGGAACTGGATCATGCAGGAAGCGGTACTTGCCAGCGGCTGCGTGGATGTTTTTGTTTCCGATATGAACTGCTCCATGCCAATTGATCCACTGTATGCCGAAAAGTATAAGTTCAAACTGATACCTGTGAGCGACCTTATTTCATTCGAGGGTGTGACGGAACGGTTGAACTACATACCACAGAAAGCACGCGAGCAGGCGGGTAAACTTCTCCGGATGGGGATCGATAACTTCAAAGAACGAAGAGTGGCCGTCGTGCCGGTCACAGGCCTGCCGGTAAGGGAAGCTGTCGTGGGATTTTCCACCGAGAGCATACTCGATGCTCTGGGCGGGAAACTCGATCCCCTGCTGGACGCCGTCAAGGACGGGACATTGAGAGGAATAGCCGGCATGGTGTCCTGCACCACTCTCAGGGACTACGGACATGATTCCCACACTGTGGATGTCGTTAGAGAACTGATCAGGCGTGATGTGCTAGTACTCTCCATGGGATGCGGCAACGGGGCCGTACAGGTCGCCGGATTGTGCAGTCCGGAAGCAAAAGAGCTTGCAGGCCCGGGTCTGAAGAGTGTCTGCGAAGCGCTTGGGGTTCCTCCCGTACTGAGCTACGGGACATGCACCGACACCGGCAGACTGGCGGACCTGCTGGCTGCAGTATCGGACGGGCTCGGGGGAGTACCGTTGACCGACCTTCCGGTCGTTGCCACCGCTCCCGAATACATGGAACAGAAAGCAACCATAGATGCTGTTTTTACCCTTGCCCTGGGACTTTATACACACGTGAATCCCGTGCCGACCGTGACAGGGGCTCCCAGTCTTGTAAAGCTGCTCACGCAGGATTGCAAAGACGTTACAGGTGGACTGCTGAATGTGGAAATCGATACGGTCAAAGCCGTCGATTCGATGATGGAACACATCGAAAGCAGGCGCCACAGGCTGGGAATCTGACGATTCCCGGCTTTTTCTTTTCTCAATATTTGAATCGAAAACACCAGGAAAAACAAATTTCAGTTCCGTAGAAAACCTATTTCAATAAGAATAAACGCAAGGATTCCAGGATGTAAAGACGTAAGGGAATTTCTCTGCGTCTTCGCTTTCCTGCACCTTTGCGCTCTTTCACTAACTTCTAATTCAACCCGCCTGCACCAGTCCAAATCCAAAAGTTCCATCTTTCCCGATAGCTCCCAAATCAACTGCATTATAAGCCAGTAGATTTCGAATTTCCTCTGAACTGAAAGACGGATTTTCGCTTTTAATCAGTGCGGCAACACCACTTACAAAAGGTGCTGCCATTGATGTACCGCTACTAGTAAAATAGCCTTCTTCTAAATAAGTAGAGTAAATATCAACACCAGGTGCAGCTAACTCTACTTCGGTTCCGTCCGCACTCCAGATTGATGTATCATTATTGCAGTCTATCGCTGCAACGGCTATTACGGAATCAAATTTAGCAGGATAATCAACATCATTTGTATCCGGGTTTCCGTTCCCACTATTACCTGCTGCGGCAACTAAGAGAATATCTGAGTTGTAAGCAACTTCACAAGCATCTTCCAACGCCTGTGAGTATAGGTTAGTACCAAGGCTCAAGGAAATTATGTCCATATCATTTTCCATAGCCCATTCTATGCCTTCTATTACATCTGATATCTGTCCATTGCCATTACTATCCAAAACTTTGACTGCATATAATTCGGAATCATATGCTACACCTACAACCCCTATTGAGTTATTACAAGCACCAGTTATACCAGCAACATGTGTGCCATGCCCATTGTCATCATCCCACTTTTTATTTTGTGCTGTACCTACTAGATTCACTCCTCCACTTACAGTAAGATCGGGATGCTTTTTGCTGATGCCTGTGTCGATAATGGCTATTTTTACACCTTTTCCGGTGCAATTTGTCCACGCTTGAGGTGCATTTACGCAATAAATTCCCCACTCAGCTTCTTGAAGTGGTTGCAAATTCTTTTTTTCGACATGAACTGTAATATCATCCTCTACATAACGAATATTTTTGTCAGTTCTGAGTTTGCAAAAAGTGGATTCTGAGATGTCAGTAGAAATCGCTTTAATCTCTTTATGCATTGTATAATTTGTTATCATGTATGCTTCAATGACTATTGGGTTTACTTTCTCCTTGAATCCTATTATTACAGGTTTGGATTCAACAGGAGTTGCCAATAAAACAATCAGGATAATCGTCAAGTACATTACTTTTGTACTCACTTTTTCACCCATCTAGTAATAAAAGCCCGATGCAATAATTGCTTTCCTTCGAGCATGAATGTTGTCACCCTTAAACAGCTTATAGTTTTGGCTACTTACCAATTGCGTTCATTAATGATATACCTAATAGTAGTCCCAAAAACAACCCGACAGCAAATACAAGTTCACCGAATCCTAATTTTGCTTGTGCTTCCCATGAATTTATATTTAAATATATCAATAACTGGATGAATAGCAGAAAAATAGAGAATATTTTCCAAATCAATGGTTTCATTTGTTTACCTCCTTCTAAAAAAAGAAGATAATTCATAGATTATCTTCATAATGGTACTTTATAATAATGTGACCCTATTTTCACAGAAAGGTATTGTGTTCCTGACTTAAGAACATAAACTGGAATTAAGGCCAACTGAGTGTACGAGATATATACATCTATACTTCCATCTGAGTTTGATTCGATATAATCAACCGCTATTATTACTATAGCTAGGGCAGCTATAAAAACAGTCGCATATGCTCCAACTGGTGGGCATACTGCCACAATAATAGCAGCTACTAGCACCATCGTTGCTTGTGACATTTCTTTGATCGACTGCTTATCTGTTGAACTAAAATGCAGATGGAGCCCAGAACTATCTGTCCAGTAGTAGGAACCCTTGCCAAAAGAAATACTGGATGCTGTAATTGATTTTTCTTCATTTACTTCAACTATGTTAAATCTCCATACAGCCTTTCCATCAATTTCTTCTTGCCAATGACTTGCAAAATAGGTTTTATATTCTCCATCTATTTGAGCAGTTGCATAATATTCTTTTTGTGATTCCGTATTAGTGACCCATTCTATCTCTAAGTCTTGCGATAAATCTGTAATATCTTTGACTTTTTTCTCTACTTCCTTTTCAACATTAGACACTTCTGCCTTAGCACTAACTGCAGGTACAAAAACCATGCTTAAAATCAGCATCGCCATTAACAGCGAAGCAATTCTTATTCTGTTATTCTTCATTTTCTTACCTCTTTTGTACTTATTCTGAGGCAAGATCACGCAAGCTTTAATGCTAATTAAAGCAAAACATAACCATGCCTTTGGGCATGAGGAGTTCAGTCTCATCGTCAAATCTGCCTGGACTCCTCACACATATGTAACAAGTGGGTAGTTCTATAAAATAATTTTTAATTTTTTTTTATTTATAAAATTTATTTTAGATTACATAATGAAATTTAAGCTTATACTAGAAATAATTCTTAATTGAACAATTTTTTTGTGTTTTGCATTAGTAAATGCAGATTTTAAACTCAATTAATCCTATGTTTTTAAAAAAATTATTTTTTGTGGTAAAATAATTTAGTTTTAAAGGATCACATGAAAGCTGGATGTCACCTATCTGCTTTACGAGATTGAGATGGCAAAGGATACTTAGGCAGCAATGAAATTTTAACTGCTCTAAATGTTTATAGAAAGTACACTATTCACTTACCATGAAATGTTGACGACAATCCCTGGGCAGGAGCAGCATCTTCTGGGTTAATCTGAGAAAAGTCTGATATGCCAGAATGCATCGAAGCAGCTGATCATTTCCTTTTGGCCAGTATCCTGGCCCAGGAGCGTTTGCCACAATCAGGACATTTAAGGTACTTTCTTGTGCCCCCGTTTGGCCCCAGCAAGTTGGTAATGACGGATATACCGAAACTTTTGCCGCAATTGGAACACTGATATGCATAGTTCTCCGTATGCCACACAATCAGGAGGTAGGTCCCAAGAGCGATTACCGCAAGCCAGAGAAGCCAGTTTTCAGGCAGCAGCAAAGCCGATGCAGTGATGAGCATGACAGAGTATGCAAGAATGTACAGGAAGGCCCTGCGCCAGTCAGATCCGGTGACTTCCCTGTAATACGTTCTATCGATATCATTCCTTTGCGTCACCTGTTAATAGGTTCAGAGCGAGCGGATATAGATAAACATTGCTATGGTCGTCCGGTTTTCCCACAGATATCCTTAATCTTTCGGGATGTACTTTTCACAACAGATACATGTGAACCGGGTCATGAGGCCTGAACAGAGGTAAGGTTGCTATCTTTTCAATATATATATATAATTAAAAATAGAAGATATAGTTCTATGCAGATCCTGATCACAAATGTCGTTGACACCGGGCTGATAATTGGCGTCATAGCAACTTTCCTGCTCATTGATATCATTGCAAAGAACAAGCTGAAGATAGGCATCAGGGATATAGGTGCGGACCTGGCCATAGGTGCGATCGCGATCCAGCTTGCATTCATTATCACACTGCTGAGAAGCCAGGAAATGGAGTACTTCTACAGCAACATCCTGTTTGCCGCTGGCTTTGCAGTCATCTGGGCAATATGCCTCTGGCTGCCGGGCAGGAATGAAGTTCTGGGAAGCACATTCTCTTACATCCTCGGAGCCTTTATACTCTCCCTGTCAATACTGCATGTCCTGGGGACTGCCGATATTACCGGGATAATAATGCTGCTTGCAGCCTCTCTGCTGCTTTCTGTTGCAGGCTTCCTCTTTGCGGATTATCTCAGTAACGAAAGGATAGACCAGGATTTCCTTGACATCACAAAGGACCTTAATACTTACCAGATGAACGAGGACTACAGAAGGATAGATAGCGGCAAGTCAGCCTTCGATCCCCTTCAACCGGTTATCGATATCATTCGCGGGGCCTTGAGAAATAACGATGAGCTTACCGCAATAAAGGGAATACGTGCTCTTGCAGCACTTGGAGCAACAGTACTTCTGTCTGAGGGAAAGAATTCCCTGGTAATCAGGCACCTGAATGCGCATCTCTACAGGCTGGGGACCTTTACGGATGAAGAGAATAAGATCAATGCCACAAAAGAGATCGTGAGCACTTTCGGGGATCTGGGTATCAAGTGCGCCGAAAGGAATATGGAAGGTGCAGTGCTCCAGATAATAGAGCATATGCACAATCTCTTCACAACCTACAAGGTAAGGGACGACATTGATCCGGAAAGCAGGATATACCTCGTGAAAAGCGCAAACACGCTTAAGGGTGTGTACAGTGCCCTGGCCGGCAGCCAGGATTCCACTCCCAGGCACGAGTTCGTTATATCCGCAGGCAGGATAGGCCAGACAGCGGCCAGGCAGAAGATGATCGAGCCTGTGGAAAAGGCAGTCAGTTTCCTCAGATCGGTTGCACTGGATGCCGCAGCTAATAAGGATGTCAGCACACTTGAGCATGTGCGCAAGGCTCTTGTCGGTATCGCAGCCGCGGTGAAGGAGAACAGGCTGGAAGCTGCTGAAAAGCATATAATCATAGCTCTCCGGGACATCTGCATAAAAGCCGTACAGGAATCATCTGACAGGAAGAGGGATGATGCTCTCCGGACAGTGATCGCTGCACTGAGGGAGACCGGAGACATATTCGGTGAGCACTCATACCCTGAGGTAGCAGGCTGCCTTAAGGATATTGGCGTCACCGCCGCGAGGAAGCATTCTGATGACAAGGTTTCTGCCGTCATCTCACATATTGAGCATCTGTGCCTGTGTGCTGCTGACAGGAACCTGGATGAGGAAGCCTCAGCATCCGTAAATGCTCTGATGCAGGTGTGTGAGGCCTCTATCAAGGAGCAGATGGTTGAGTCCACCGCCATGTCCTCCAAGACCCTGGCTGGCCTGTCTCAAAGGGAGTCACTTGCAGTACTGGTCAATGATGCTGTTTTCGAGATAGCCAAGTACAGGGAGCTGGACAGGGAAATGTTCGCGCTCTTTGAGAAGACCTACAGAAGCTCAGGCGGACAGTAGGCCCCCTTTTCGAAGGATATATGTACTGCAATAGTGTTCTAATATGCTGTAGTTGTTACGTTGCACGTAACTCTCTATGGCAAATTCCGGATTAATATAAGCTTGGAAGTAAGCTTAAACCTGATATAAGGCTTTAAAAAGGGATCATTATGGAAATCAACGGAGTAGAAATAGAAGATACTTTTGCTGAAGCGTTTTCGATCAAGATCGCAAGAGTGCTCATCACGGCAGCAACAAAGCGCTGGGCAGAAGTCGCAGCACTGGAAGCAACAGGGTTCGGTACATCTGTTATCATGTGCCCCGCCGAGGCAGGCATCGAGAGATACGCAAGCCCCCAGGAGACACCCGACGGAAGGCCGGGATACTATATCCAGATATGCACCTTCGGATACGATGCACTGGAGCACCAGCTCCTTGAGCGCCTCGGGCAGTGCGTGCTCACAGCCCCGACAACAGCAGTCTTTAACGGCCTCCCGGCAGCCGAGAAGCAGTTCAATGTCGGCTTCAAGCTGAAATTCTTCGGGGACGGCATGGAGTCCGTAAAGGAAATAGAAGGCCGCAAGATGCACAGCATCCCCATCATGGGCGGGGACTTCCTTGTGGAAGAGAACATCGGCGCAGTTGCAGGTATCGCAGGCGGTAACTTCTTCATCTTCGGTGACAGCCAGATGACCGCACTCACGGCAGCAGAGGTAGCCGTGGACACCATCAAGGAACTCGAAGGCACCATCACCCCCTTCCCGGGAGGCATAGTTGCCAGCGGCTCCAAGGCAGGCTCCAACAAGTACGCCAAGTTCATGAAGGCAACTGCCAACGAGAAGTTCTGCCCGACCATCAGGGACAAGGTTGAAGGCACCGAGATCCCTGCCGATGTGAAGGCAGTGTTCGAGCTGGTCATCAACGGCCTTGACGAAGCCTCTATCAAGAAGGCCATGCAGGTCGGTATCAAGGCAGCCACCACAGTCCCCGGCGTCAAGAAGATCACCGCAGGCAACTACGGCGGCAAGCTCGGCAAATTCCAGTTCCACCTGAAAGACCTCGTATGAGGTTCTTTCTTCTTACTTCTTTTTTCATTCATATCTTCATCAGGAATCATGGCATCACTTGAAGAGTATCTCAGACCGACACCTATCATAGACTGGAACCACACCGCTATCCTGAAGAAGGCAAAGGAGATCGCAGGGGACAGCAAGGAACCCATGGAAATATCCAGAAGCTGTTTTGAGTGGGTCCGGGACGAGATCAGGCACAGCCACGATTACCGGATGAACCCGGTCACGCTGAAGGCCTCGGAGGTTCTCGAGCATGGCACAGGCTACTGTTATGCAAAAAGTCACCTGCTGGCAGCCCTCCTCAGGGCAAACTCCATACCTGCAGGGCTCTGCTACCAGCGCCTGAGCAGGAACGATGACGGTGCTCCGTTTTGCCTGCACGGACTCAACGCCGTGTATCTGGAGGGGATCGGATGGTATCGTGCGGATCCCAGGGGAAGCAAGGAAGGAGTGAATGCACAGTTCTGCCCGCCCCACGAGCAGCTGGCGTATTATATAAAAGCAGAAGGAGAGGCTGACCTGCCAGAGATATGGGCGGACCCGCTTCCGGTCATTGTCGAAGCACTAAGCAGGTACAACAACTACGCTGAGCTTTATGACAATATGCCTGATATCCCTGTGATCTCAAAAAAGAAATAATACTGAGTCATCCCAGTCCCAAGGCTGTCAGACCTGCACTTATCCCTGCCTGTATCATTGCCTTAGGGTCTATTCCTGTGACTTCAAGCATCACGTAGACTCCCAGGAATGTGCCGGCCATGCTACCGAGGTTTGCCAGTGCTGCCACCAGTATGACCCTGAAGAGGTTGTTGCTCATCATCTCGCTGGTGGAGTCAGCATCTATCAAAGTCTTGAAATCATCAGTTGTGGGATTGCGGTACTTCGCCTCGGTGAGTCCTGCGAACCAGCCTGCAGCCATCATGGGATTCAGGGATGTCAGCCAGGCCACCGAAAAGGCCGTGAGCACGGAGTACGGATGTCCCCTGGCAAGCAGGGCGCCTGCTGCACTGAGCACGCCGTTGATGATGAACCACCAGGCAAAGGCGACCATCATCGTCTCAAACGGAACGCCTGACAGCAGGAGCAGTATAAAGGTCGCAATGGCAATACCTACGATGGCAAATCCCAGCAGCTTGGCAAGGCTGAAGCGTTTCTTTGGAGCTTCGACGTCATATTCCACCTTGGGAAGGGAGGCCGGATTCTCAAGATAACGCTGGATGCCGGCCCTGTGACCTGCCCCTACAACAGCGACGATCTTCTTTCCTCCGGTGCCGGCGGCCCTCAAGAGGTTCCTGGCCATGTAGGCATCCCTCTCATCGATAAGTACCTTGACAGCATTGGGGGAGCTGCCCCTGAACTCCTCGACAAGGACCGATACTATATCCTGGTTGGTGATTGTATCCATATCTATGTTCTTGGTGCCGCCAATACCCAGCACTGCAGCAAGAAGGCCTCCCATCATCTTTATCTTCTCAATGAATCCCATCTTGCTCCAGAAACGCTGGAGAGTGACCTGCACATTCCTGTCAATGAGCAGGACCTGCGCACCACTGGCTTCCGCGGCCTCGATGGCTCCGATCATCTCGGCTCCGGGCTGGATACCCATCTGGTCAGCAAACTTCTTCTGGATATGGGCGAGCAGCATGTGCACGATATAGAAGTAGATCTTACCCCCCTTGAGCAGTTCTTTCACAGGGATCTGGGCATTCTGCACATTGCCCTTGATGGACTCATACCTGGCCCGGCATAATTCCACAGCAACAATATCGGGTTTTACACGACTTATGGTGTCATTGACTTCCCTGACACTCTTTTCGGATACGTGGGCGGTTCCGACGATAATAATTTCCGTCGGCGGAAGAGGCCCATCAGCTCCCACCTGACCTGCTGGCTGCGGGATGATCTCCCTGACAAACTCGATTCCCGTTTCCCTGTCAGAAGAAACTGTGTGGCCCGTTTCAATGTTCTCAGGGTCAAAGCTGCCGCTTGCACTATTATGGGAGTACATGTAAGGCGTGCCCTGGGAATCATCATAATTACTGGACTTATTCAATTCTCATCCTCTTGGAATCCCCTTGGGATCATTCATTTAGCAACATCATGGCCCGCATGAGGTCCGATCTTGAGAGTATCCCTACAAGCTCCCCGTTATCCACTACCAGTACACGCCCGATATTGTTCCGGGTCATGACCTTGAATGCCTCGGATGCAGGGTCCTGGGGATTCACAGATATAATGTCCCTGGTCATGATATCAGACACAAGTTTTGCATAGCGCTCATGCGGTGGTATATTGCGTATATCCGTAAATGTCACAATCCCTTTTAAAGAATTACCCTTGAGCACGGGATAACCCAGGTGTTTTTTCTCGAACATGAATTTGGAAAGCTCTTCCACGTTGATGTCAGGAGAGACGCCGACAACCTCAGGGGACATTATTTCCCTGACTTTGTATCTTTCCAGCAGCACAGTGACTGTGGTGGCCCTGTCCTCCTCTGAAGCACCGATGTAAACGAAGAACGCTATCAGGATGAGCCAGGGATTAAAGAACAGGCCGAATATTCCCATGAGGAAGGCAAACATCTTTCCGAAGGAGGCCGCATAGTGAGTGGCCTTGACATAGCTCATCCTCTTTGCATACCATGCCCTGAGAAGGCGCCCGCCGTCCATGGGGAAAGCCGGCAGCAGGTTGAAAAGCCCAAGTACGATATTGATGGAACCCAGGATGTTGAGCATGAGGAACACCGAGGTGGCAGAGTAGCCTGCCATATAGGAAGCCAGCAGCACATTAAACAGCAGCAACGCGACCCCTATCACAAAGCTTACAAAGGGGCCCGCAAAGGCCATCTTCAGTTCCTGGGAAGGTACCCTTGGGATCTCCTCCATGGAAGAGACACCTCCAAAGAGCAGCAGGGTTATGTCCTTGATCTCCACGCCGAAACCTTTGGCAATATATGAATGTCCCAGCTCATGCAGCAGCACGCAGGTAAAGAGCAGGATCGTTGTTATCAGTGACAGGACATAGACCATGGCCGGAGAGGCAGTTCCTGCAAAACCCAAAGGAGGTACCGTTGTGGCAAAAACAAAGGCAAAGACAGGCATTATCAGCAAGAAGGTAATGTGGAGTTTGACAGGTATCCCTATTATAGTCCCGATCTTTAAAGATGTCCTCATAACGTGATGTTAGATTACGTTCATATATAGTTTTATCGAAAGTTAGTATAGTATGGCGCGTAGGTCGGGCATGAAAATACTTTCACCCTGCTTGGATCATGAGTATATACCCAAAAGTCATATTACAACTTAACGCAGGCTGGAAGTACAGATGCCTTACGCGCTTCTAGGCAAGGTACGATCAGCCTCTCCCCTCACTTACTTATTTTGGTTTATCTTCTCTGATGCCTGACGGTTTCCACTACTTTGGCCAGATCTGAAACGAACATATCGATCATCCCACGGCTCATGTGAGGCATTATCACAAGGCGCAGCGCTTTTGGCTCTCTTGTGATGGAAACATGCCAGTTGTATTCCCTGGAAAGGGTGCTCCTGATAAAAGCCGGATCAGGAACTTTCAGAGTTACGACATTCATTACAGGATCGATGACAGGTTCAACGCCCAGTACTGAAGCTTCCCTGATAAGATAACGGGTCATTTCCATGCATCTGGAGACAGTCGCTGTATAGCCTTCTTTTCCCAGGAACTTCATGACTGCAAAAGTAGCCGCAACAGCTGCTCCGCTGCGGGTACCTGTGAGAGTGTACTGGCTGTCTACCGTAAGATAGGGGGCATGAGCCTTAAGGCAGTCAAGATGCCTGAAATCCCGGAAAAGCAGGATGCCTGCGGGAATTGTGCTCAGGCCCATCTTATGGGGATCGACCGCAATTGAGGTGACACCCTGAAGGGAAAAGTCAAATGCATGCTTTTCCTCAAGGAAGGGAAGCACGAAACCTCCGAAGGCTGCATCTATGTGCAGGGGAAGGCCGTGTTTGAGTGCAAGTCCTGATATTTCCTCAACAGGATCCACCTGGCCGAATTCTGTGGAACCTGCAATTGCAACAAGGCCAACTGTATTCTCATCTATGAGAGATGCCATTGCTTCCGCCGAGGCTTTAAAATCCCTGTCCAGAGAAGCTTTCCTGACTTCAATGTCAAGGACATCAGAGATCTTGTCAAAGGAGAAGTGAGCTGAAGCAGGCACAACGACATTAAGCCTTGGGCCGGAATTTTTTCGCTCATGCAGATTTCTCATGGAACGTACTGCCTGGATATTCGACTCGGTTCCTCCGGTGGTAAGATAGCCTTCTGCACCGGGACAGTGAAGCATGTTCCCGGTCATCCGTATAACTTCCTTTTCCATTGCATGAGTTCCTTTGAAAAGACCAAAGTCTCCCATATTGGACTCAATGAATTGCATGTGAGCTTTGACAGCAACGGCATGAGGAGTGGTGCACATGGAACTGAGGACACGATCGTAGCTGAAGTCCTTTGATTTCGCATCGCCAAGAAGGGAGATAATCTCTTCTTCACTCAATCCGGTTTCGTTCATCTGGACAGATGAATATTAGAGGATATTTAAAAGAATTGTGTTCAAACACTGTGTTCAAATTTGATTCCGGGAACTGCTCCGGGAAATGGCGCCTCAAAAAATTGACTTGATTATAGCTCTGAGAGCTACCCCATGATTTCTACTGGAGTCCAATGGAGGAATTTTGCTTCGGATTATTTGTATTAAGATGAAAGAAAATTATATATACTAACAACTCTATACTTACACTGCCAGGTTTTTTTTAAATGTTAAAAAAGTTGTTTGCAGCTTTTTTTTGGTTTCCATTTGAAATCATGGGGTCTCTCTTCTTTATAAAAGCTCCAGTTGAAATAAAGGGGTTTAATTCCACATGAAATATTAATAACCATCAATTTTGTTCCAGTTTCTATTCCGGACAGGAGTTTTCTTGTCTCCGGATTTGCTTTTCTTTTGCCTTCTCATTTTGCTGCAGTGCTCCACTTGAAACAAAGGGGTCTTAACCATAACCGTTAATAACCTACCCTTCCTATGTATCCTTTGGAACAAAAAGGGAAACGGATGAAAAACCCTCTGTTATTTATGGTGGCATTGTTCCTGAAAAATTGGTGTGCTAAATGTGCTTTATTATGAGTTTATCAGGGTGACGCAAAAATGCAAAATAAGTCATTGGATGGTTTATTTCAGGAGTTACTGGAAAACGAACCTATTTTTAAAAACAAGGAGGTTTTAAGGCATTCTTATACTCCGGATTCACTGGTTCACAGGGACGATCAGATAAATGGTCTTGCTTCTATCTTGGTCTCGGCTTTGAGAGGAGATACCCCCTCGAACATTCTCATCTATGGTAAAACAGGCACCGGAAAAACAGCTGTGACCCGCCATGTGGGTATCGAGCTTGAAAGGAAAGGCGAATCCCTGGGGCTTTCCTGTAAAGTGGTCTACCTCAACTGTGAAGTGATCGACACCCAGTACAGGCTTCTGGCCAATCTCTCAAGACAGTTCGGCGAGGATGTCCCGATGACGGGCTGGCCGACGGATCAGGTCTTTGCAAAATTCAAGGAAGCTATTGATTCTGAAAAACAGGTTATCATTATAATTCTCGATGAGATCGACAAGCTTATCAAAAAAGGCGATGACGTCCTTTACAATCTCTCCAGGATCAACACCGACCTCGAGCAGGCAAAGGTCAGTATGATAGGTGTTTCCAACGATCTGAAATTCACGGAGTTCCTGGACCCCAGGGTCAAGAGTTCCCTGGGAGAAGAGGAGATCATTTTCCCGCCCTACGATGCCGAACAGATCAGTGATATCCTCAGGGAGAGGGCTCAGATGGCCTACAAGGAAAATGCGCTTGATGAAATGGTCATCCCCCTGTGTGCCGCATTCGCTGCTCAGGAACATGGTGATGCCAGGCGTGCACTGGATCTTCTCAGGGTTGCAGGGGAGATTGCCGAGCGTGAGAACAAGTCCCGTGTCGAGGAACAGCACGTAAAGACCGCGCAGGAGAAGATCGAGATCGATCGTGTCATTGAAGTTGTGCGCACCCTTCCCACCCAGTCCAAGCTGGCCCTTTACAGTGTCATGCTCCTGAGGAACAACGGTTACAGGAATGTTACGACAGGTGAGGTCTATAACGTGTACCGCCAGCTCTGCATGCATGTGGATATGGACATCCTCACGCAGCGCAGGGTGACAGATCTCATGTCCGAGCTTGATATGCTTGGCATCGTCAACGCGGTTGTCGTGAGCAAGGGCAGGTACGGCAGGACAAAGGAAATAGTCCTGAGCGTTCCCATTACAAGCACCAAAAAAGTGTTGTTCGAGGATTACAGGCTCAAACCGCTTGACGGTTTCAAGCCCGTGATGACAACCCAGCTGCATCTGTGATAAAAAGAGAAATAGAGGCCGGATCAGAAACTTGGCAGCATGAGTCTGAGATATCCGATATAAGGTATCCTGTACTTTGCCACGCCGATGACCCATTCTTCCTTCACAGGCTGCATGTAACTGACCTGGCCCTGCTGGTCATAGTAGCGGTTTGTCACCTGGTTGTCTCCCTTGGTGATATAACCCGAATGTGGCGCCGCAGGTCCTCCTTGCCACATGGGCTCGCCCTCTTCCACATGATACATGGCCCTGTGGATTATGGGCGTGACACCATCCCTGCCATAGGGCTTGTACAGGATGACGTTCCCGTAGCTGCTGAAGGAAGTATAATCGTTCGTGCCCTCTTCGTATGTCACCACCTGTGTCCGGTCAATGCTCTGGATGAAAACGATATCCCCGACGTTCATGTGCGGTTCCATGCTCCCCGATTCCACGGCGACCATGGGTGTCCACATCCCGAATACCAGATAGGAGAGAGATGCAAACGCGAGAACGGCTATCAATACCGATACAAGATCGCGGGTGAGAGACACAAAGAAATTGTCGCTCTCATTGAAGGCTTTATAGGATTCTTTAAGGTTCATTATCTGTCCTGCCTGTGTCAAGCACGCAAAAAGATATTTAGCGATAAGAATATACTGCAGCCAATAAAATCTTAACGTATATATTAACTACCTGCAACTATAATTGCGTACTGGCCCATTAACAATCGTTGCCTCAGACAGGTCCCGTACAGACAAACAGGCAAAGAGCCCGATGAATGCATGACAATCATGAAACAAGCCGATGTCCTTACAGCTTTCATAGAAGAAGGCTACCAGATAAGTCCCGAGGCAGTGGAGCTGATATGTGCCCATTGCTCTCCCAGAGAGCTTGTAAGCCATGTGCTCAGGACCATCGATATGTCGGTCCTTGTAATCGGAATTGAACATATCGATCTCGAATCCTTCGCTCCCGATAAGTATAGGCTCGATAAGCTTCAGCCTGATAAGCCTGGCAAGCCAGATAACCCTAACATACTCACATTACAATCCTCGGCACCCATATCCTCTGTCCTTGTAAGTGATCCTGAGCCGCTGCCCCTTGGCCCTGTTCTTTCCTGCAGTCCTTCAGGTTATTCTGTTCCTCTAAGGTCCCGTGATCCCGGGGCTGCAGTCAGGCATCCGGGCAATAATCCGGTGACTGTGCTTTCCGATATCTCTGACAATTCCACATGTGTAGGCGAGTACATGGAGTTTGTCCAGTATTTCAGGAACCGCTACAGCAGGCTGAGTGACATCATTCGCTCCCGCGTTAATGCAAGGCCCATAGAGAGCCTGAAAAAGAGCCGCTCTGCAGCCAGCTCTGTCAACAGGCGCGGTAATGGTGAGCAAAGCGAGCTCTCCATAATCGGCATGATATCCGATATCAAAAGCACAAGCAATGGACACAAGGTCCTTGAGGTGGAGGACCCTACAGGTATATTCTCGGTGCTTGTGCGCACGGCAGACAAGGAACTCTTCGAGCAGGCCATGCATCTTGTACTGGACGAGGTCGTGGGTTTTACAGGCACTCTCACAAACGACGGCAAACTGATGATAGCGCAGAAGATCATCCTTCCGGACCTGCCGAACACCATGTCCAGGAAAAGCGGCACTCACGGGAAAGCGGTGCTGACGTCTGATGTACACATAGGCAGCTCCACATTCCTTGAAGAGCCCTGGGAGCATTTCATCGATTTCCTAAAAGGGAATACCGACAATGAGGCACTTGCAGGTATCTCCAGGGAGGTGCGCTACCTGCTTGTGGCAGGTGACCTCGTGGACGGGGTTGGTATATATCCGGGACAGGAAAAGGAACTGAACATCGAGGATATATATGACCAGTACAGAAGGGCCGCCGAGTACTTTGACGAAGTCCCGAAACATATAAGCATTGTAATCTCCCCTGGTAACCATGATGCGGTGCGCCAGGCCGAACCCCAGCCGAAACTTCCGGAGCGCATCAGGGCGGATTTCCCGGAGAATGTGACCTTCGTGGGTAATCCCGCAATGGTGGACCTGGACGGTGCCAGGGTGCTTTTATATCACGGTCGCTCCATTGACGATCTTGTGGCATCTGTCCCCGGCGTTTCATACCATGCGCCCACAAAGGGCATGGTGGAGATGATGAAGTTCAGGCACCTCTCTCCCATTTACGGGAGCCGCGTTTCCATTGCACCGGAGAAGCAGGACCATTTCGTGCTTAACCAGGTGCCCGACATCCTGCACTGCGGGCATGTGCACACCTTAGGCGTCGAGTGGTACAAGAACGTCCTGCTTATAAACTCAGGCACCTGGCAGTCCCAGACCGAGTTCCAGAAAAGGATGAATGTTGTCCCGACCCCGGCTCAGGTGCCGGTCGTGGATCTCTCGACCTTCAAGACAACGATACTGAAGTTCGATGACTGAGCCTTCCCAGTCATTCACTCTTTTTCCTTTATCTTCAAAAGGGAATGGTTTATCGTCTGCTCGGGGCAGATCATCACGCAGCGCCTGCAGCTTGTACCAAGGCAGTTCTGGCTGTCAATGTCCACGAAGCGACCGCCGTCCTTCTCGATAATGGCCAGCGCATCCTCAGGGCACTCCTCCTCGCACTGGTGGCACAGTATGCACTTTACCACAGGCGCTTCCAGTATTATCCCGATGTTCTTGACAATGTCAAGTCCAAGGTAGCCGACATCATCGATATCCTTCCTGACCCGTTTCTCTATCTCCACGTCCTTACGGGCTGACGGGAATGGCGGAATCCCGTACATCTGCAGCATCTGGTCGTACATCTCGTCAGGCATGCCCTGCTGCCATGAAGCAAGCTCGCACATGTAGATCTCCTTGAAGGTCTCGCTGGTGGCCATCATCACATGGTCGGCCTGTATCTTCTTTGCCACCGCTATCACCTCATCGAGCTTGGAGCGGTCCATGGCTATCTTGCGCGCAAGTCCGATGGAAGTGTTCCCGAACTGGACTATTCCCTGGGAGAAGTCAGGCACCGAGCCGATGTGTCTTGCCTTTTCAGCATCCACATAGGTGCCCGTTGCACCGGACATGTAAGAATACCTGAGGTCTTCGTATCTCATTCCCGCCTCCACCATGAGTGTCATGTGCGCTGCCCGGATGGCCCCTATGGCCTTCCCGACCTCCTCCACGTCCCTGTCCATGATGAAGATCCCGTCCCCAAGGGTTATCTTCCCGTTGGGGAGCTTGGGGAGCTTTTTGATAAGGCCCTCCTTAAGCGCAAGAGCAATGGTAGAAATGACTCCCGTACCCGTAATGCCTTTTGGTACTACATCCGAGGTTTCGATGGTGTCTCCTGTTATAGGATCCACAAGAGGTCCCTTCACGGGATTAAGGCTTCCGTCAAGCACAGTGAGCCTCCAGTAGCCGTTCTCGACATTGACATCGCTGATTGCACCCGGACCTGCAAGCATGCCGCAGTCTATGCCCTGGCCTTCTATTGCCGGGCCTGCTGCCGCACTTGCCGTCATTATCCTGTCGCCTATCTTCAGAGCCATTTCTGCGTTGGTGCCATAATCAGTAACTAAACATGGTTCTTTCTGGTTTATAAAGTCAGTCTCCAGCATCATTGCCAGTGCATCGGCGCCTATCTCATGCTTTATTGCAGGGGGAACGATTATCTCGCAGTTGTCCATCTCAAAGATACCTTTGAAGATATCGTTTGCAGGAAAGACCCTGGCATCCCTCTTGACATCCAGGACACCAAGCGCCTCCTGCTTGTTCTTTCCGGCGTATGCAAGGTCCCTGATCTCTATGTTCTGGAACAGGGAAAGCTGGATAGGATTTCCGCACACTGCGATGCGCAGGACACTTTCAGGCTCTACCTCGAACTTCTCCAGGATCTTCTTCACGGTCTCCACCATGAGCCTGTGTGCCACATCCGCTCCTGTGACAATGGCAAAGTCCAGGTGGTCCATAACATTCCCGCCGGGTAGCGGATGACCCATGGTTATGACCGTTTTGACGGTCTCCTGTTTCTCAAGGTCTATCAGTTGCGACCTGAAACCGCTTGTTCCAAGGTCCAGGGATATCACATACATGTTCAACTCTCCTTTTTACTATTACATAACCGAATACAGCATAGATGCCACCCCTATGACCAGGGGTTCCATGACAAGGTCCACACGGTACTTCCTACCGATCTCCGGAGGCAGGCCACAGGGTATGCCAGGTGTCGATACCAGGCACCTTTCCTCGATCATGCCTTCGGATATGGTGTCCGGATTGGGGGTAGCCTCAAAGACCATGGAGAACCTCTTCCTGTCCTCCCTGCAGTAAGGACTGATTCCCAGCTCCTGCACGGCCTTTTCCAGGAATGCCCTGTTAGGGTCGCAGGCATACACATTGAACCCTTTCCTGACAAGATGTGCAGCACCTGCATAACCCACCCTGCCAAGGCCTATGACAAGAATATCCTTTGATGTTGCCTCCCTGAACCTGGAAGCGATCTCGGCATAGATGACACCCGTGGCAACGTGATTGCTCGCGATCCTGCCGTTGCGCAGGTTATGCGCGACGAACATGTGGTCGTCTGCCATTAGTATTATATCGGCTCCCTGGGAGACTGCCTCGTAATAGCCGGTTATGTCCGGATGTTCTGTAATGAACCCGTTAAGTCCGAAGTATTGTGCAATGAACAGGAGGGAGGATGCAAAATTACCGATGATGCCCTCTCCTGAGCTTATGGGGATGATACCGATCTTCTGCGAATCCGGTTTTGTGCCATACAGTTCCCCGCATATGCCACGGACATCAAGTCCTGTGACCTTTTTAATGGTAGCATCGTTCTCTTCCAGCTGCACGGACAGGTTCTCAAGGTCCTGGGGTGTCAGGAGTGCCATGTTCAGGCCCCCTGGCGAATCCCTAGGTATTCCCGCAGAATTCCAAAGCCTCTCTGCCTGTTGGCATCCGAGCCTTCCTTATCCGGGGCCCAGCTGACCATGGTGAACACTTTCCTTTCCCCGTTGCATTCGAATATCTCAAGGCCCTCGGATGCATGGAACTCATGGTAATCAACGCCCTGTGACAGCACATGCTCTCCTACAGGAACCAGGTCACCGTCCCTGAAGAGCAGGTGCTCGTAGGTGCAGTGGTTCTTTTCGGGGACTCCGTCATTCTCACGGACCCCTGATACGAATGCCTGCAAGAGAAGCTCTATGAGGTTCACCCCTGAGGAATGGTAGACTATAGTGGGAGTCTGGCTGGGGAATCTCGCATCGATCTCAAGGACTTTAAGTCCCCTGGGACTGTCTATGGCCTCGACGTCCATGATGCCCCTGAGGTTCAGGTGCTTTGCGAGCTTGTACGTTATCTCCCTGAATTCGGGATAGTTTCCGAGGGGTGTTACCATATGGCAGTCATAGGTCCCGTCGATGTGCACCTTTGTTTCCTTTACAACCTCAAAACGCTCGCCATCCCCTATAACTTCAAGGGAGACCACATCTCCTTCCACGTATTCCTCGATAAGCATGGACGGGTCAAGGCCTTCAAGGCCGCTGTCATCGTAGATAATGGCTGTCCCTATACTGCTGCTCTCACAGGGCGGCTTCACAAAATAAGGCGGTGATGTGGGATTGTCCAGGGGCATGGGAATGTCGATGGAACGGAAGTATTCCTTTGAGCGCTTCTTATCCATGCTGATGTGATAGGCATCAAAATCAAAGAGCATTGGACATGCAAGCTTATTGCTGATGGTCCTGAGGAAATTAATCGTTCCCAGGTTCTCGTTCACGGGGAGTACTGCCACGGCTGACCTTGAGAGCTCGATGAGCTTTTCCGGCTCCTTTGTAACATCAAAGCAATGGAACTCGTCGGCTACGTTCTTTATGAGGGGCCTCTCTTTTTTATCGATCAGCACCACGCGCAGCCCTGCTTTTTTTGCAAGGTAGCTTGCCTCAAAACCCTGCAGCTTTCCTCCGATAAGGATTATGTTTCTCATGCTGTCAGCCCCACTATCCTGTTGAAGTCAGACTGGCTTGCAGGCTCCATTCCCATGGTCTTCAGGCACTCAACAACGCTTTTCGGGTCCCTGTGCCTCTCCTGGAAGCCCCTGTCGTAGTTGACCACTCCTTCCAGTGCGGAATCAGAGGGTATTATGGATGTGACCACGTTTGCCCCTGCATTGAGCCTGTGCACCATCCCGGGAATACCTTCAAGGTCAAGGGATGCGGGTATGAGCCTGCCAGGGAACATGAGCCTGAGGACAGCGATTATCTTCAGCTCCTCGGTGCTTGATATCCGGTCAGCCTTCTCAAGAGGCGTTCCTTCCTGGGGTACGAAGGTCATCACTCTCACCATGTCAGGGCTGTTGGCTTCCATGCCCCTGAGCGACTTTATGGTGGACTCGACATCATTGCCCACACCTGTGAGTATCCCGTCCTCTACACAATAGCCTATGCTTTTGGCGAACTTACGTGCATTGGCCCTGTCCTCGAAGGACTGCCCAACCCTCAGTTTCCTGTAGAGATCCATGTCGTGGGTTTCCTGGTAGAGTGCAAGGAAGTTGGCTCCGCTGTCATGCAGTTCCCTGAGGGCATCATTTCCCATAACCCCCGGAGATATCATGATTGGAAGGCCAAGTTCTGATCTCACTGTCTTTACCAGGTCAACAAACCTCTCAGGTTTCTCATGGAAATAGGGGTCCTCTCCCATGGTCAGGTCAACCATGTGGATACTCTCTCCTTTGAGTCCCCTGCAGATGTTGCGCACCTCATCTATGCTCAGGCGGTACCTGTCTATCCCGTGTGATTCCCTGTAGTAGCAGAAAGCACACTTGTTCTTGCAGTAGGTGGAAAAATAGACGAAGCTGTAGAGGAAGACCTTGTTGCCGAAGAAGTGGTCCCTGACCTTCCTTGCTGCGTAGAACAGTTTTTCAAGCTGGTTATTGTCATTTATCTGCAGCAGTTCCCTGAGGCTGTTATCTGAGAGCTGTGCTCCTTCAATTATCCTTCCTGCGAATTCGTCAAGATCTTGTTGTGTCATGTTATTCAGCAAGTTACCACCTCAGAGATTTGTGCAGATCCCGTTATAGTAGGACTCGGACCTTGCAACGGACCTTATGTTCTTGAAATCGTGTTTTGCCTTCAGCAGCCTCTCCAGGCCGAAGCCTGCCCCTATCCAGGGCTTGTTGATGCCCCAGTCCATATCCATGGGTATGGGTCCCACGACTGCGGATGAAAGCTCCATGTTCCTGTGCATGACATCGATAGTGTCACCATACACCATGCAACTGTCAGCAACTATCTCATATTCGATGTTCAGGAAATCAAGGAAGTCCCCGATGATGGATTCGAGGGTCTGCCTGGTGCATCTGGAGCCCATCTGGCAGAAGTTGAGCATGGTGAACTCTTCAAGGTGGTTGCCACCGTCAGATTCTTTCCTGTAGCAGGGACCTATCTCGAATATCCTGATAGGGTCCGGGAGTACGTTATCGAACTTGCGAAGATGATTGTAAAGACCAGGTGCAAGCATGGGGCGCAGGCACATGTTATCGCCGACCCTGAAGATCTGCTTTGAGAGCTCCTTATCCTCTCCAACTCCCATGCGTTCCATATATTCAAAGGGAATGAGTATCGGTGATTTCACTTCAAGGAAACCCATGTCCACGAAGAACTCGGTAATAGTGCGCTCGAGCTTGCCGAGCATATTCTCCCTGCTGTCCTCGTACATTGTCCTGAGGTCCTTCTTTCTCTGTGTGAGCAGGACGGACTCGAGTTCTGCAAAGGAGCGCTTCTCCTTTGAGAAGGATATCATCTCGTTCGGGGCCAGCAATGATAATATCCTGTTCTTCTGTGTCTGGGTGAACTCATTCTTCTCAGGCTTGGCGTGCTTCTGGAATGAATGATTTGTGGGTTTTGTTATCTTGGGCTGTTGTGTCCTTGACTGTGGCTTGAATGTCTGTGCAACAGCAGGTTGCGGCTTTTCTGCAGGCGAACGATGAGCCGGCTGTTTTGTAGTATTAGAGGGCTGCAGATCTCCGGACAGCACTGTCATATCCGGTATTTCGCTTCTGGCAGAATTGAACTGCGAGGACTGCACAGTCCTTACCGTGACCCTGACTTCATCTTTCCTTGAAGTCTTATTAGAAAATTCCTTTATCCTGTCTTCAGCAAGCCTGCATCTTTTACACGGCTTGTGATATTTGTGGTTCCTGAGGGACCTTGCGGCCCGGCTGGATCTGGAGTTCCTTACCTGGATGACCTCTCCGCAATCCATTGTTATTCGAATGTATTTTTGTGATGTCTCGCAACTTCTTATCCCGTGCAGATGCCCGTTCCTCGACACCCATAGCCCGGTTTTGGATATTAATGAGTCTAATGGTTTTCTTTCCATGCTGTCAGCTCCTTAAGTGAAGACCGCTTCCTAAGCATCTCCTAGAACCCGAGGTATTCCAGTATCCAGTTACTTCCTTTGCTCTTATTGAATGACATATTCGTATGCTCCTGTTTATTGTTGCTTTTCTGTCACTGTGATATTTCGCCAGTGTGATCAAAGATAAGTCTCTTATGTTTTGAGCGTCCTGACATTATAGAATCTCGTTATCGGCATATATATATATTCCCCACAAGCACGCTATTTAAACTTTGCTCAAAAGGCGCCAGGATTATACTATTTATATTTAACTATAACTGATCCTGGTCCATGGAAGTGAAGGGACGCATGGCCTGCATCCCTTCCTATGGATATAGACCCTCAGACTATAAAGGGTCAAAATGCGGAGGCATTCAGGACTGCCAGGCAGGAATGCCTGTTTTCCTGGCCTGCTATCCTGATAATTACTATGCAAGGCTGCTATATAGCATAAATCCGTCTCACTCTTCAATGAGTCTTTTACTCTGCAGGCAACTTGTGATTTGTCAGGTGATACGATACTCTGGAAGAGATGAATGAGTTAAAAATAAGCTCCTTCACAAAGGTTTCATCCTTAAGTATTTATATTTTGCTATTTTCAGTTTCTCTCAGGCATTCTCTTTCTGATACCTGTATAAGGCCATCTCGATGACAGCACGCAGATCCTCCTCTTCAAAAGGTTTCAATACGTATCCATAGGGCTCAGTCTGTTTTGCTCTTTTCAATGTCTCGTCATCCGAGTGTGCTGTAAGATATATGACCGGGATACCCAGATCCGTCCTTATTTCCTGTGCGGCCTCAATGCCATCCATTTCCCCCTTAAGCCTGATATCCATGAGCACCAGGTCCGGGAGAAATCCCCTTGCCTTGTTTATGGCCTCTTTTCCGGAAGCTGCAACACTTGGCACCACGTAACCGAGCCTTATCAGCCTCTTCTTTATCTCCAGCGCAACAACGTTCTCATCCTCAACAACCAGGATCTTTGCATTCTCCATGTTCGCACCTTACCTAAGTTCCTTAAACCGAATAATGAATTCAGTTCCTTCATTCACATCAAGTTCAATAGTTCCGTCTATCTGGTCCACCAGTGTGGTGACAAGCTGCAGGCCAAGCGATTCAGTATTCCTGAAATCTATCTCAGGAGGCAGGCCAACCCCATTATCCTTCACCTGCAGTACAAGGGTGCTGTCCTGTGTGCTCAGATTGACACTGATCATCCCATGCGCACCACTCTTAAAAGCGTGCTTCATGGAATTGGATACCAGTTCATTGATTATCATTCCAAGAGGCACTGCAGTATCAACACCCAGATATACATTCTCAATATTTGACAGAAGATCGATATCCTTGTCATCTATCCTATATGATTTAGACAGATATTCCAATAGGTTTTTTGTGTAATCTGCAAAGTCAATATTTGCTATATCCTTTGACTGGTATAATTCCTCATGTATAAGTGCCATTGATCTGACCCTGTTACGGCTGTCCATGAAAGCCTCTATCACAGCAGGGTCCCTGAAATTCTCAGATGCCAGATAAAGCAGGCTTGAGATGACCTGCAGGTTATTCTTAACCCGGTGGTGGATCTCTTTTTTACGTATTTTCTCTGTCTGCAGAAGTGCCTCTTCCGCTTTTTTACGCTCTGTGATGTCAAGTATGATTCCCTGAAGAGTGATATTGCCTTGTGTGTGACGATTGATAAAAGTTCTCTCGTCCACCCATCGTACATCTCCGGATTTGGTAAATATCCTGTATTCCCAGTTGACATCACTGGATTTCCCATGATAGTACTTAGAAAGCTGGTGATGTACTCTTCCAGAGTCCTCAGGATATACGATATCAGCATACTTGATGCGGTTGGATGTAAAGTCCTCCACTGTATAGCCAAGCTGAGTGACATTGCTGGATACGAACTCTACGGGCCAGTCCATCTCAGGTTTCCATTTAAAGACTATGACCGGGCTGTGATTGATAACGCTCTCCAGCTCTTCCTTGAGCTCATTGGAATGCTTGAGGTCCTCGGCATATTTTTCCAGTTCCTTCTCGTTCTTCTTTCGGTTGCTGATGTCACGTGCAATGGTAATGATGGCATTGCTTGATTCATATTTTATTATACGGCTGCTCAGCTCTACCGGGAAAGTGGAGCCGTCCTTTCTCATATGCACTGTCTCCAGCAGGTTGCTTTTTGATTTACAAAGCGTCCTGATCACTTTGAGCACCTGTCTGCCCGGATAGTAGACATCGATATCCATGTATCTCATAGTAAGGAAATCTTCACGGGTATATCCCATTCTTTCACATGCAATCTCATTGACCTCAAGGAAATTGCCTTCCATATCATGCAGATATATAGCGTCATTGGGACTTTCGAACAGCGTCCTGAACTTTTTCTCGGAATCCCGGAGGGCCTTCTCGGCCTTTTTCTGTTCCGTGATAGCTGCACTAAGCGAGTGCCTTGTTTCCTCTATTCCGTCCGTGAGGATCTTGAAGTCTCCTTCCCCGTGTACCTGCACACTGCAGGAGAAATCATTGTTCTGTATGGCAGTAAGTACGCTGTTTGAATCATCAATTATATTATTGAGTGATTCCGCAAAATTATCCAGTGTATCTCCCAGTTCCTTGAACTCTCCCTTCAGTTCCAGTTTCGTACGTGTTTCAAGTTCTCCCTGGGCAAGAGCATTTGTGACTCTTACTGTTTCACGTATAGGGGCTACCACGGCCTCAAGGATCTCGTTAAGCCCCAAGGGGATTTCCTTGAAGTCCCGCTGCACATCGGTGTCCGCCCTGGTATCCAGTTTCCCGTTCACAGCATCCTTAGCTATCTGCCTGAAGTTAAAAACGATCTCATCTATCGGGGAAGTTATCGATATAGCTATAAGGTAAGAGACCACAGCCATGAACCCTATCGAGATGGCAGATATGAATATCAGTTTATTCCTGAGTGTAGTGACACCCGCGAACATCTCCTCTTTTGGAACTACAAGTACGAAGGAATAGTTACCCGTCCTGACAGGCTCATAGAACATTATTATTTCCTTGCCTGTAACAGGGTCTATCGTCTCCACACTTCCCCCCTTTCCTTTCCTTATATTACCAGCGGCCTCAGATATCTCAGGTATGCCAAAGTCGTAAAGTGTTTTTGAGCCGATCCCTTCTTTATATTCCGGGTGCGATACAAGAATGCCGGTATTCCCTGTCACGAAAGCGTAGCCTGTCTCAAAGGCCCTTATCTCACTTACAACATCGTCAATATACTGAAGGGACACATCGACCCCGGCTACGCCTAAAAACTCTCCGTCTTTCATTATAGGCATATCATAGCTCACCATGAAAATACCCTGGTAAAAATACGGCTCAGTGACGAGTGCAGCCTCTGTCCTTTTTGGAACTTGGTAATAGTCTAACTCTTCATAGGAAACAAGGGGCTCAACACTCACAGAACCCTGTATGGTGTTCCAGTAGGGTACGAACCTTCCCGTTGAGTCGTGTCCCGGGGCATTGACGTACTCACTATCCCGCCCGTCAAAAGCGTTTGGTTCATATCCTACATAGACCCCTGTAAGGGCAGGATTTTCCATCATAATATTCTTAAGAATATTATTAACTTCCTCCCTGTCCGCAGAATTATACTGTTCCATGGTTTTTCCAAGGGTATGTGCAATGGCCTCGTTTGCCTTCATGTCCCCGTCGAACTGGTTTGCGTAATCCCTTGCCATCTCCACGGACTGCAGATATGCCAGCTCCCTCTGTTGCGCTGTTACTGTGGAGATGCTTACTGCTGTTGATGCGGCAAGCACAAGGAAGACGCCTATTACTATATATGCGATCAGTTTGGCTTTGATTGACAGATCCTTTTGTTGCATTTACACATACCTCTTGCCAGGAAACTTTCTGGGAGCTGGTCCGGGCAACGCTGATTAAGGCGATAAGCTGGATAATTCCCGGGAATCCTTTTTGTAGTAGTCGAAGAGGCACCTGCCCCATTCAATTGACCCTTTAGCAAAGCTTAGTACATCCCTGTGATCGTATCTCCCGCCTTTGGTAAAAAGACCGGCAAGGAACATTCTATCTGTGTTGACAAGTGATGGAGGGACAGTATTCTTATCACAGACAAAAAGCTGCATGTTTGGGAGCTGCAGGACATTTTCCATCTCTTCCATGCAATCCTCGCGCATCCTCAGAAGCACGGATTCAGTGAGGATGAGCTCTATTGGGATTCCTTTTCTTGCAATCTGGCAATAGAGCCTTGGATACAGTGGATGGTAGATAGAGAAAACCACATGTATGCGACTGGCTGAGTGAAGCGACTGAAGGAAACGTTCAGGAAGCTCGAACATGTTGTTCAGGTCAGGCTCGACTATAGTATAATCATCTATTTCCCCGATGCGGTCCAGCAGTTGCGGAGGGATCTCTCCCAGATCACGGTCTGCCCAGTAATCAGTGTTGTCTTCAAGAAGATTCAGTATCCCGTCGATGGGCTTCACATTCTCAGCTATCATTTTTCCAATGCTGGAGAGTTCATACATGCTGTCATTGTTCAGTATGAGCTCATCTTCCCTGAGCTCTTTGAGAGGAAGTATCAGCGAGTGCCATGACACGTCGAAAGCATCCTTGATCTCCTCGGGACCTTTTGCCCCCTCCAGCAGGAACAGGAGTAATTTCCTTCTTTTATCTGAGAACCAGACAGTATCCATTAAAGATGATCCCATTTTGCATCCCTACTACTCATTACCGAAGTACTTCCTCTGAGTCTTTCCTGTAAGATTCGAAAAGCTCACGGCACCATTTCAGAGCGCTGTCGTCAAAACTGATTATATCTCTGTGGTCGTATCTGCCTTCTTCATTGAAAAGACAGATATAACCGAACCAGTCTGTCACTGTTATCATTGGCAGTTTCGGATTCTGGTTTAAGAGATAGATCCTGGCATTGCCTGATCTCATAATTCTGTCAAACTCGCTGCTGTATTCGTTCTTAAGTTTCTCAAAAGCCTGTACTGTTAAGAACAGGGAGATATCGTTCACTGAACCCGATGCCTCTGAATAGAGAGCAGGAAAAGTTGGATGGAGATATGATGCAAATGTCATTATGCTCTTTGACCTGGGGATATTGTCCGTAAACTCTCTTGGAAGCTCGAAAAGGTGGTTGATATCGGGCTCTATCAAAAAGTAGTGACCAAGCTCCATGAGCCTGTTGAAAAGATGAGGTGGTATCGCCTCGTAGTTCCGGGAGGTCCAGAAGTCCTTGTTCTCCTCTATCACCCTTGACATCTCCAGAAGCGGCAGCATGTTCTTGACAATTATCTCCCCGGCAACTGTCAGACTGAAATTCTCTCCTTTCTGGCCGATCAGATGCTGTTGCTTCAGGATCTTTATCTGGGGCATTATAGCCCGCGTTGTGACATTCAGAGACTTCTTTATCTGCTCAATATCGCGTGTACCTTCGCTGAGTAGTAATAACAGGTTCTTCCTTTTTTCAGAAAACCACACGGTATTAACAAGTGATGTTTTCATATTGCATTTCCCTATCAATCTGACTAAATTGTGCAATTAGTACACTTGAACATACCTACATTAAATCATTGCTTGAAGATATCCGGCATATCCCTGAGGTGATGTTTATTAAACCAAGTTTCGACTGGTCATATATTAATTTAATTTACAGGTATAATAACAAGGGTGCTTACAAGTCACAAGGCAGTTGACAAGTCACGTAATATATGCATATCTTAAGATACATGCCGAATAAAGCGGCTCCTTCCTGTCACATGCTCCTGTCCTTGTTCTGTACGCTGGGATACATAATGCAGTTAGTGAAGAATCGGGATGAATCAGGCTATATGTCACCACGACATTCCAGTTAATAACAGCAGCTATTTACTGAATAACACCTCGTCACAACTTTGTTTTCGGGGAAATCATCCTGAATAGTTGCAACTATGTAAAATCTACTATATGATGAAAAATCCAAGGTGACTAAATGGGAAAGCAGGAAATCTTAGACAAACTCAGAGATTCAATAGTCAAACAGAACATCAATGGTACTGTAGAAGCTGCCAAGGAAGCCCTGGCTGCCGGTATACCGGCATTCGAGGCTATCGATAGCGGCCTTGCAGTGGGAATGAAGATAGTTGGTGATAAGTTCGAGGCAGCAGAGATCTATCTCCCCCAGATCATGATGTCCGCAAAGGCCATGAACGGCGCAATGGAGATACTCGCCCCTGAACTGGAGAAATCAAAAGCAGGTGAAGGCGTGGGAACAGCTATCACTTT
>NZ_JTEO01000010.1 GCF_024500045.1 Methanolobus chelungpuianus | reverse complement strand
GAGATTGTTCTTTGTTCTGAATGTGTAGCGTGTGCTGTACATGACTTTCATTATACTCCGGCTGGTTCAGCAGCTAGGATAAGGCCATAGCAGGCATGGCATAGATGAAATAATATTAGTAAATTTATCGTTGATTCATATAAATTCGTTTTTCCAGAAATGGAAGAGAAGATGTGTGATCTATCAAAAAAAGGCAGATCGGGAAATTGATGCTCTTTAGGGATCCCAAAGAATATTGCCCGCCATTAAAATCACTTATGTTGATACTATTCGATGAACACCATGGCGGCTACCACGGTCGTCCACTTGCCGTCGGCGTCACCATGGGCTGTCTGGCAATAGTGTGTAGTATCAATTATGTGACCGCTCGCCTTGTACACCTGCTCTCTCTCGTGCCAGGCAGAATCAGCATCAAACTCGACACCCAGGGTCGTTGCGAGCATTGTTGCAGCCAGGTCTTCAGCGTATTCCCCTGCCTTTGTTTCATCCTCGCCATAGGAGTGATGCTCGGATATGTACCCGTAGTTCTTTTCATTGACCGGGACAGCAGTGCCCACCGCCGCTGATACTAGCCTGTGGGGCTCGTTAGTATCGTTACGTGCCAGTACGCAGTGTACGATCTCACCGGCTGCTATCTCATTAAGACCCTCATCCTTTGGTACTATCTTGCAGTTAGGTGGAAGAATACTGGAAACGGTGACAAGATTGAACTTTTCGATCTGTGCGGCCCTTAAAGCCAGCTCGAAAGATGCCAGCCTGTCTTTGTGTACTCCGAAGCCTTTGGTTAAAAATGCTCTTTTAGGTGCCATATCAATCACTTTGTATACGTAAACTGTTTAATCGCTATATATAATGTAATTTGATTCATTTCTCTATATAAGCCTATTTTATCGGCCTGCTGGCTGAACAGAGGGCTTATATGTCAAATCAACGTCCATCTGCCGGATTCGAATGTCAGAATAACAAGTATCCTACAAACATTTGAGTGTCTGATGTAGTATATGTCCCTGCTATAAATACTTTAAGCCCGGCACTTGCTATCTCATGTGGTTATTCTCTTATACAGTAACGGGAGGCTTTCTGGCAGTACCCTTGCATCGTCCATTATCGTATATCCCACATCAGAGAAGATATTGTCCAGGTATTCACCCGGGTTGTTATCAACAGTGATACAGAAGAAATGTATCTCCCTGGCTCTTACTTCCTGGATGGCCATCCTTGTGTCCTCTTCTGCAAGACGGCCCTGGTAAGCGCCCTCCCCTGTGCATGTATCATAGGGCTCCCCGTCAGAGAGCAACACCATTATCTTGCTTCGTGCGTTTACCTGATCAAGTTTGGTAATGGAATGCCTGATAGCAGGTCCAAGCCTTGTATTTGCCACCGGCTCCAAGAGGCTGATCCTGCGTGCAACATCACCAGAAAGCCCTTCATCGAACTCCTTTATAATGAAATACTCCACGTCTTCCCTGGTATTCCCGGAGAATGCATATATTGCGTACTTATCACCAATGCTCTCCAGTGCCTGGATCATGACAATGAGAGCATCCTTTTCAACATCCACGATACTCCTGCCCTCCATGCCAAGCACCTTCCGGGTGGAAGCGCTCACATCCAGAAGGAAGAGAGTAGCTACATCTCTTTCATGCTTGTCCCATCTTATATAGAGTCCCTCGTCCGGGTTAATGCCGCTCTTGCGGTCTATCCGGGAATCTATGAATGCATCGATATCCAGCTCCGTGCCGTCGGTCTGCTTCCGCATCCTGTGGAACGCTTCAGGCTTCATCCTGCTGAAAACACGCCTGATGAGTGCTATCTCGTTCCTGTAGCGTTCCGAAGCCTCCCTGTAATAGTCGGCTGATACGCCCACAGGCTCCACCTCGTTCACAGTGCACCAGTCTGACCTGTAATCGCCAATAGTAGTGTCCCATTCGTCGTACCTGTAGGTACCGCGTATCTTCCAGTCCCGGTCCCTGGCATAACTGGACCTTTCCCTCACCTTCTCTTCCTTAGGTCGCTCCTGTTCTGCTGTCAGGTCTTCCTGGCTTTCCGGAATGAACTTCCGGATGATGTTCTCGTGTGCCCTGCTGGCAAGGGGCTCTTTATCACCGTAGGTGCCCAAGCCCATTCCTCTGTATTCTATGTTCTTCAGGACTTCGTATTCCCTTGATCCGAGAGGTCCGTAATCTTCGTCAAGCAGGCTGTATATCTCGAAAGTAAGTTCCAGGCAATCAAGTATCGATGAACCCTGTACCAGGATCTTTTCCTGCAGCCGGCTACGCACTTTATCTGCTATCCGGGCTGTACCAGTACTAAGTGTGAACGCAGGTTCATGGCCTGCTGAGAGCCAGAGCAGCATCTCCATCGTCTCTTCAAGATCGCTCTCAAGAACCGGCCTTTTCAGGAGCATCTGGTGCCTGGTGCTTTCAAGGTCCGAGCGAACACCCTTATAAGAATCCATTATCCTGTACTCCACCCTTGCATCCTCAAGCACTCCTAATATAGTTGCTGCCAGTGGCTCGTTAGGGAAAAGGGCTATAATGTCCGCTATATCCACGCTCTCTGTTGCTTCCCGTATCTTCTCCCGGTGTATCCGGGCCATATATGTGGTCCCATTCTTTTCTTTATCATACTGCCTTTCGATACTCTCGATAAGGCCGGAAGATGATTCGAGAGAAACTTCCATTGAACTGAACTGCGCATGGCCTACCTCATGCATGACGCTCAGCTTGTATATCCTGAAATTATCCTCGAAACCACCGAACCTTTTGATCCTCGGGGCAAGGTATATGGTCCTTCCTGCTACGACCGGGTTGATGGATTCCGCATCTTCCTCCAGCTGCAGTGCTTTTCTTGAAAGGATGCTGAAATTGACCCCCGACAGTCCGAGTGCATAGTACCGGAGAACAGGTGCGACCTTCTGAAGGTTCACAGATCCTGTAAGATCCTCAACGAAGTCCCTTGAGCTTTTGGACCTGAGGGTAAAATAGGGTCTTCCAAGCATGGGATTCTCCTCCATTATTTCCAGTCCCTTCAGTGCCCACTCTTCCACTTCGGAGACCCCTATGTCTTTCATGAGCAGGGGTGAATAAGAGAAATAGTCCACTGCCAGTTTCCCGGCACGCTCGTACACCCTGATGCCTGTACCTGCCCATCTTCTTATGTCCTCAACCCCTATCTTCTCCACAACATGGGGCAGATTGTCAAAAAAAGCTCCTGCAAGCAGCCAGTCCTTTTCGAGCAGCTTATTGGCCATCCTGCAAATATCGCTATGGTAGGAAGGTTCTATCTTCCTCAGCGCTGACAGGGAATTCCTGAAATATCCGGAACCATAGGTGGAATTCTTCTCCGAGATGGCGATCCCTGTGTTAACCCACTCCAGGAAATTATCCTTCTTAAGCAGCTTTAAGGCCTCGACAGAGTTCTCAAAATAAGCTTCCAGGCATTCGTGGCTGGCAAGCGCAAGCCTGATTCCCACATCGAGCAACAGGGACCTTTCATCCCGGCTGATACTGGCCGCCTTCTTTCCCATACCCTTGAAACTGCTGTAAATATAGGCACTGAAAGCATCCTTCTCCTGAAGAGAGCTCTTTCCTTTGTTCACCCATTCCTCGATCTCACCCATTTCAAGGTGGTATGCAATCTCCGGGCTCCAGTTGGAGAAAGATATTGAAGCTTCCGCGTCCTTCTCCGCAATACCGTAGGCTATGTATGCCCAGCTGTGCAGGTCCCTGTCTGCCAGCTTGCCGGTGATGTAGGGAGCATTCCTGAAGAGCGCAAGCGCAGCAGCTCCGCCGTGCACGAGGAATGCTTCAAGTTCCCTTAGCACACTTCCTCTCCTGTGAACAGGAACGGCTGAGAGTATGCCCGATGTCGCATTTATTATGTCGACCGCTGCCAGCCATTGCATCTCGCTCGTGCGCTCTATGATATTGCACCAAAGACGGAAATCCTCGCCCCTTAACAGGGGCTGTATCTGAGGGAGGTTCCTGAAGTATTCCTCTGCTACATTCACGTTTGAATCTGCAAAGTCCCTGCCGATTGAAACAAGGTGCCTGAAGTTCTCAAAGTCAGTTGAGACAATGGTGTGGCCCGTATATTTGAAATAGGCGATAGCAAGCCATTTGCTCTTCCCGGCGTAGGATATTCCCAGGTTGGTCCACGTTTCAAGCATTGGAAGCCTGCCTTTACTGATAATTCCCGCAGAAGACTCAAAGAACCCTTCACAGCAGGATATACTCAGCACAGATACTTTACGGGCTATAAGAAGCCATTTATGGAAATCTTCTTCAGGGAGCAGCCTGTAAACCCCGGGCGCCGCCCTGAGATAAGCCATGAGGACCCTTAAGCCCCTCTTCATCACTCTGGCACCGGGATTAAGGATAGCCTCAAGTTCACGCTTCCTGAAACCTTCAAATCCTCCGGTCAGCCCTGCAATATCCCTGCTGTCCAGCTTCGGGAAGCGGGAGCCTATAAGTGCTGCAACACCTTCTTCGGTCAGATGTTCCTCGGCACCGGCATCTGATACCACTGGCGGATCTCACTCCAGGATCGCTGCTATTATTTCGTCGATGCTCTTCTGGAGGTCGGGATTATCCGTGATAGGTCTCGCCATGGCTATCCTGCATGCTTCCTTTGGCTCGATCCCTTCGTGTATCAGCTTACCTGCATAGATAAGCAGGCGGGTGCTTACTCCCTCCTCCAGCCCATGATGCTTGAAGTTACGTATCCTGTGGCCTATCTCCACGAGGGAACCTGCCATCCTGTCATCAATTCCGCTCTCGTGGGCAACTATCTGTTTTTCTATTTCTGTAGGAGGATAATCGAACTCTATTGAGACAAAACGCTGTCTGGTACTCTGCTTGAGATCCTTGACAGCACTCTGGTAGCCCGGATTATAGGATATCGCAAGCATGAACTCAGATGAGGCTTTCAGGATGACACCCAGCTTGTCTATAGGGATTATGCGCCTGTTGTCGGTAAGCGGATGTATGACCACTATGGTATCTTTCCTGGCCTCAACAACCTCATCAAGGTAGCAGATAGCACCGCTCTTAACAGCTTTTGTCAGGGGTCCGTCATTCCACTCCACCGAGTCTCCCTTGATAAGGAACCTTCCCACAAGATCCGTAGCAGTAAGATCCTCATGACAGGCGACAGTTATCAGAGGACGCTTCAGTTTATATGCCATATATTCCATGAAGCGTGTCTTTCCACAGCCGGTGGGTCCCTTGAGGTTGATGGGCAGATGGTTCCTGTAGGCTGCCGTGAATATCTCCACTTCGCTGCCTACAGGAATGTAATATGGCTCGTTTTCTATAACATATTCTTCCACAGGAAGCTCCTGGAATAATGGTCTTTTATCTGTCATAGGATCACCTCTCTTCATACTGCAGAGTCCGCCTTTCAATCATCTGGTTTCCCTTTTCTGCTTTCGTGTTCATTATTGGCTCTTTTTCCTTATATCTGCTCTGGCAAATGCCAAGGCCTTGCTTCCATGCGGAATACTTACATTCTCATTCCTGCATTGATCGTTTCTTCACGAGTTGTTAAGTAACAATGTTTCCAAATGAACAAAAGCCTGCAGGCCCAATGTAAAGATAACAGATCCAGGTCCCTTAAAAGACATGGATTTCCGGGAGTGTAATAAGTGAAACTAAGAAAAAGCATGATAGTTTGTTCTTTGATAGTTCTTTTATCTGTTCTTACGGGTATGGCTGCTGCACAAATGGCCGAAGGCACTGAGATGCAGATCGGAACCAATGGCACAGGGCAATGGTATCCTGCTGTTTATGAGGACAGGGTGGTATGGACCGATACCCGGAATGAGAGTTTTGATGTCCTTATGTACAACATCTCTACAGGGGAAGAACTCCGGATAACCTCGACTCCTTTCATACAGTTGACCCCAGACATCTACGGTGATATTATCGTGTGGGAGGATAATCGCAACGGGGACTGGGATATTTATATGTACGACCTATCCTCGGGCAATGAGACACAGGTTACGGCACATCCTTCCGACCAGCGTGTTCCTTCAATATACGAGGACCGGATAGTTTGGACCGATATGCGTAACGGCAGCAGTGACATCTTTATGTACAATATCACTTCAGGAGAAGAGACGCAGATTACGACCAATGGAGCAGAGCAATGGTATCCTGTGATCCATGGGGATATTATCGCGTGGGAGGATACCCGCAGTGGCGTATCCAGCATCTATATGTACAATATATCTTCCGGCGAGGAATCAAAACTCACGGAAAATGATTCTGAACAATATCTTCCTGCAATTGACGGCGACAGGGTTGTGTGGACCGACTACCGCAACTTCAACCAGGACATCTACATGTATGACCTTTCCACAGGCGAGGAGATGCAGGTTACTGCGAACACTTCATGGCAGGTTGATCCGGCCATAAGCGGCAACCTTATAGTATGGATGGATGACCGCAACCAGGAAGGAGATATGCCCGGCAACTGGGATCTCTTCATGTATGACATCTCTTCCGGTGAGGAACTCCAGGTGATCTCCGAGGAGTCAAACCAGGTGTATCCTGCTGTATACGGTAACAGGATAGTCTGGACCGACATGCGTAATGAAGAAGCAAGCATCTTTATGTTCGAACTTGATGCGGTGAATACCTCCGAGGCCATTGAAGAAGGCGCAACAGGAGATATAACAGAGGAGTGAGTATCTCCTCTTCTCACCTGTTGTATTTTTCATTACCCTTTTAATTACTCCTTTTTGTTACCATTTTCGTCACTCATTTATCAGATTCTCATTTTACACTGTCAGGCACAGCAATATGGCAAGGTCCTCATCTGCCTTCAGGGAATGGGGCGCTTCTGCCGGCATGAAAATGAAGAGACCTGGCCTCATCTCAATATCCCTGTCGAAGAGTTTGAATATGCCCTTTCCTTTAAGCACCTGCACAACCCCGTTCTTGGATGAGGTGTGTGTGTCTATGTCAGTGCCCTTCGCAAGGCACATGAGCGTATAGTTATATGTCTTTGACTTTGCAAGCACGGTGCTGAATATCCCTTCAGGCGGAAACTGCATCATTTCAAAGAGGTCCTTTGTAAATCCTTTGTCCTTGTCACTACTCCCCATTATCTCGATCGTTGCCAATGTTCACACCACCTGGATATGTAAATCCTGATCAATAAGTCATTGAGACTTTTTATTATATTACTTTAATCGCTTTGTCCTTTTGATATATCGAGTTCACCGCCAACTATGTCACCACCTTCAACGAGTTTCCCGCAAGCACCAGGCCCGGAGCGCAGTCTTCCGGAGATACTGCTTCGCCCGTCCTTCCCGCTTTCACTCTGCGGAGCGCGCTGGCGGCGGTATACGCAGTTTGTGTATTGAGGCGGCCATCGATGCGGTTTGGCCGACGACATCGAATGAGGATATGCGGAGTGGCTCCTGTATAATATACTTGAAGAAGGCTATTTCCCCTAGGATACAGAGCCTTCCTGCTAGTCGAAGAGCCTGGAGTTCCAGAGGCCGTAGTAGTTGCTGACCTCGTCCATGATGTCCTTTGCAATCAGCACGTGATCCTCTTCGAGTTTCCACGAATCCCACTGTCGTTCTATGGATATCTCCTCTGAGTCGCATTTCCTGGCTTCGGGGGATTTGGTCTTGCCGTCTGTCAGGAACGAGTCTATGCAGTTGAAGACCTTCACCATTATCTTGACTTTTCCCATGTAGTTTATCTTGGAATAAAAGGACGCGGTGAACCTGAGGGTCTGGAGGATGTTGCAGGCAAGAGAATCGTCATCCAGTTCCTTGCTTGCATCAGGGCCGGAGGAGCCGCACCTTTTCATTGAATGCACCAGGCCGTTCCTGTGGATCTCTACCTTGTTGACTGAATCCTTGTTCTGCAGGTAATGCTCGTCATCCCACTTGATGCCGAACTTTGAAGGCGTGACCGGGCTGCTCAGGTAGTCCGAGCAGTTCCTTGTCCTGTTGGAATGCAGCTCGGTGAGCTCATTGCCAAACTCGGGAGAGGGCTCGAACATCTGGCCGTCGATCTTTAAAGGAGTTATGATAACATGTCCTTCCATGTTATTGAGCTGGATATCATGAGGGATCTTGTTCTGGCTCAGGAAAATAGCTTCCTCCATATACCTGTCAAGTTTGCCCATACCGAAAAAGCGTGACTGGTACAGCCACTCGATCTCGTTCTCATCCATGGGCGTAGCCGAAAAGTTGTACCTTTTGTAATACTTTTTATCGTGGTTATTGTAGTAGGGCTTGTTCTGGCCTTCAGGTATCTGGACTACCAGTATTATCCTGTCAGTATCGGGAATGGGTATCTTCTTCATCTGGACGCTGACCCTTGGCACGATATTGCTCAGGACGATCTGCTCCAGCCTTTCAGTATTTGTATCCTTGTCGATACCATTGATAGACTGAGGGTGGCCGCCTTTCCCTGTTTCGGCTATCCCGTAGACAAGGTAGCCTCCCTTTGTGTTCGAAAAGGCAGTGACCTGCTTGATAATGCTGGCGTCGTTGAGCTCCTGCTTATAGTCCAGGATCATGGATTCGTCTATCTTCTCATAGCTCAATTCCAGGATGTCATTATAGCTGACATCAGAAAGCAGTTTATCAAACAGCATTTTCCATCAACAGGTTACGTGGTTCGTCAAATATGCATCAATAAAGTCCAATCTAGAGAGAATCGTCAATCAGATAAATCTTTTGGGCTTCACTCAAACTGCGAAAAGGAAAAAATGCTAAGATCGCTGATATTACATGATGCTTGTATTTATCCTGATGATCCTGTCATCCCTGCTGACAGGACGGCCTCTGCCATCCAGATTGCTTGTGAGAAGATACAGGTTGCCATCAGGCCCTGCCACAACATCCCTCAGCCGGCCGAACTCTCCGCTGAAATGATCCTGCAGTTCCATATTGTCTGTTCCTTCCCCAGTATTCACAGAAGCTTCATAGAGAGCCTGACCCCGCAGGCCTGCAAAAAAGACCGAACCGTTGAGGTATGCAGCTCCCGATGGGGCCCATGTCTGCATGCCGCTGTGGATGACGGGTGATTCCATTTCCCCGGCGGTATCATCGCCTGTTATATCCGGCCAGCCGTAGTTATTCCCGGCCTCTATGATGTTCAGTTCGTCCCGCGTCAGGGGACCGTGCTCTGTGGCCCACAGTCTTCCCTCTTCATCCCATGCAAGTCCCTGAGGATTGCGGTGGCCAAGGGTATAGACAGGGGAATCCTGGAAGGGATTGTCTTTGGGAATATCCCCTTCATCAGTCAGGCGCAGTATCTTTCCGGCAAGGGACCCGGTGTCCTGTGCAAGGAAATCCTCCCCTGCATCTCCTGTGGTGACATACAGCATACCATCCGGTCCGAAAGCTATCCTGCCCCCGTTGTGATTACCACCTCCGGGAATACCGTCGATTATCACCTCTGCACCAGCCAGTTCCCTGTCATTTTCGGTGTATCTGACCACTTTATTGAAGAAGCGGTCATCCTCCCTGTAGGTGTAATATACATAGATGAAATGATTTTCCTCAAAATCCGGATGTATCGTAATCCCCAGCAATCCTCCCTCGCCTGTATGCTCCACTTCGTCTATGGTCAGGAGAGGATCAGCCAGCAGGCCTTCCTCGTTATCTATAAGGCGGACCCTTCCCGGTCTTTCAGTAAAGATCATGCTCCCGTCAGGAAGGAAAGCCAGGGACCAGGGTATTTCAAGTTCATCCGCAACGAGCGATGCAAGAGGATATTCCTCACCGGGACCGGATGAAAGGTTGTTGGCCGGGGGAAGGTCTGTTCCTCTCTGGGAACTAAGGCATCCGCAGGCAAGTGCAATGGTAACTAAAACAGCAGCCACTAACAGTACATAAGTTGAAGGAAAGTTACCAGCTGACCTTATCCTCACTTGACCCTCCCCAAAATAAAGAACGCTGTCACCATATATAATATATTGACATGGGCAGCTATTGGCATGGATGGAATGAGTTCATGATGAGCAAAAGCTTTTTGTGATATGGGGATGAGGACTTGCCGGGTATGAGTGTTCTTATGCTCTCAACAACGGAGTTTTTTCTTAATGGATGTCCATGAACTGATCAACAGACTGAAAGCATCAAGAAGATACGAAGGGCAGATAGTCCACATAGAGGAGATATCTGCCAGGGAGCCTGCTTATAATCCTCTTGACCTTAAGCCCCTGATAAGTTATGCCTTAGCTGGGAAGGGAATAGAACAACTGTACACTCATCAGGCGGAAGCTATCAAAAAGGTCCGTGAGGGCCAGAACATAGTGCTCTCCACAAGCACGGCAAGCGGTAAGTCCCTGTGCTACATGCTTCCAATATTTGAGACCATCATTGATGACCCCGGGACAACAGCACTATACATCTCCCCACTCAATGCTCTTGTCAACGACCAGCTCCAGACCTTCAGGGACTTCAGCGACCAGATGGGACTGGATGTCAGGATAGACAAGTTCATAGGCACCATGTCGCAGGCCGAGAAGGATTCTGTAAAATACGGGAACCCGCGGATACTCTTCACCAATCCTGACATGCTCCACATGAGTTTCCTGGCATGGAAGCACCAGTGGAGAGGCTTCCTTTCCAATCTGAGGTATATCGTACTTGACGAGAGCCACTCCTACAGCGGGGTAATGGGCAGCCATATGGCAAACCTGCTCAGGAGACTTAACAGGGTGTGTAGGCTTTATGGATCGGACCCGCAGTACATATGCTGCACCGCTACCATCGGCAATCCCGTGCAACATACCTCGGCCCTTATAGGGAAGGAGGTTTCCCTGGTAGACAGCAGCGATGGCTCCGGCAGGGGTGCTCAGAAGTGTGTGTTCTGGAACCCGCCGCTCTATGAGAACTCGCGCAACTTCACGCTCCGCAAGTCCAGTTTTGGCGAGACTGTGGACCTTTTCACTAATTTTGTCCAGAGCGGCTTCCAGACCATTGCATTTGCCAGGTCGCGGCAGAAAGTGGAAAGGATGTTCGTTGAGTCCAGGAACATATTTGCCAGCCGCGATGTCAGCAGGAGTATCAGTCCCTACAGGGGTGGTTACCAGGGCCATGAGCGCGAGGCTATCGAGAAAGGTCTTTCAGGAGGCGAGATCGATGGTGTGATCTCAACCAATGCCCTTGAGATGGGTATTGATATAGGGGGGCTTGATGCATGCATCATGGATGGCTTCCCGGGCACGATAATGAGTGCCAGACAGCAGGCCGGAAGGGCCGGGCGCGGAAGCCGGGAAAGTGTCGTGGTGCTTGTAGCGGACTCCAACGCACTCGATCAGTATTATATGCGCAATCCCCGGGACTTTTTCAGGAGGAACTGCGAGGAAGCCGTGATCAATGTATCCAACCGCTATATCCAGGCGGGGCATCTGTTGTGTGCAGCCATGGAGATACCCCTGAAGCCGGAGGATGCCCGGCATTTCGGGAATGAGTACGATGCCATTATAAGAGTGCTCGAGGATGAAGGCCTGCTAGGTGGTCTGGATGCTAAACAATGCCTTGACCCCAATCCCCACAGGAATGTCTCAATCCGCAATATAGACAGTGATTCATATACAATGATAGACCGGGCTACCCGGCAGCCTCTTGAGAGGGATATGACAAGGCTGCAGGCATACAGAGAGGCCTTTGAAGGAGCGATCTACATCAATAAGGGAGTGCCCTATTGTGTCACAATGCAGGACCATGGCAAGAGACAGATAATAGTGGAGCAGGCACAGGAAGGGTACTATACACGCTCGCTGGTGTCTTCGGATATCGTTATCAAAGAGACTTTCCACAGCAAGTCCCTTCCTGCCTGCGCTGATGTCAGGGTTGGTTTCGGGGATGTGGATGTCACCCAGCAGGTAACCGGATACAAGAAGATCAGGCAGCGTACCGATGAGGATCTCGGGCAGTACTCCCTGCAGATGCCAAAGTTCACTCTCAGCACGGAGGCCCTCTGGCTGGAAATACCTCCAGAGTTCTCTCAGGCAGTGGAGCTGCATGGCTGTGATCTTGCAGGCGGTATCCACGCCATCGAGCATGCCATGATAGGGATGTATCCTCTGCACCTGCTTGCAGACAGGAATGACATTGGAGGCGTATCAGCTACCGAGCATCCGGACCTTGCAGGCAAAAGCGGCATATTCGTATACGACGGGCATCAGGGCGGGGTCGGCTATGCAGAGAGCGGGTATGGGAAGATCATGGAAATGCTTGAGGTAACATTGAGATCCATTGAAAGCTGTCCCTGTACGGGTGGCTGTCCTTCATGCATCCAGTCCCCGAAATGCGGGAACAACAACAATCCGCTTGATAAGGATGCTGCTATCATCCTGCTCAGGAAGATGCTTGGAAAACCGGACTATGTCCCGCAGAAGAAAAAGGCTCCGTCAGGACCCAGGGAGCAAGTGCGATCACCAGCGCTGGAAAGGTCACGTGAGAAGCCTTTCGATACAGTGAGTGCCCTCGAGAGAGCAAGAAGGAAGCTGCGGCAGAGAGGCAACAGGAGTGCAGCAGAATGGACCGACGAAGGGATCCGGGCCGGGAGAGAAAAGAAAGACCACGCAGCTGCCTATGAATGTTTCGAGGCGGCTTTACAGCTTGAGCCTGATAACGGCCTCTCACTCATGAACAAAGGTATAACCTGTATTCACCTTAGAAAGTACCAGGTTGCCCTTGAGTGCTTCAACAGGCTTATTGCTACAGGACGCCGGCAGAGTTCCGTCTGGGTACAGAAGGGCATCGCGTTGTACTATCTTGGAGATTACAGGAATGCGGTCACTGCATATGATGAGGCCTTGAAGATAAAACCCGGGGATGTTAAGGTAATGGAATACAGGGAACTGGCGCAGAAAAAGATGTAACAGATGTCACAGCCACAGGGCTGTAACACTTGCAGATCTATGCATCAACGACCTTGATGCTGAAATTCAAAGCCTTTCCTGCAAGCGGATGGTTCATGTCCAGGGTGATCTCTTCATCACCTATCCTGGTCACCCTTGCAGGTATCTCCTGTCCGTCAGGGGTCTTCACCAGCAGCATCATCCCTTCCTCTATCTGCATATCTGAACGGAGGATGTTCTTTGGGACCTGCTGGGCAAGGGACTCATCGTACTCACCGTAAGCTTCCGATGGCTCGATCCTGAACTGCTTCTCCTCTCCCTGCTCCATGCCTCTGACAGCTTCCTCAAAACCTGGTATGACCTGGCCGGCCCCGACTGTGAATTCGAGTGGCTGGTCGTGGTCAGCGGAACAATCGAATACCGATCCATCATCAAGGGTGCCTGTGTAATCAATTTTAATAGTATCTCCGTCTTGTATTGTCACTGTATCAACTCAGTATCGTTTAAAACAAGCCTTGACTCATTCCATTACAAAGGAGGTCGCCCACATTACTTACGTGTTTTGCTGAGGGAGGAATCTCTAGAGATAGTAGGAACAGGCGGGGGGCTGATTAAGGAATATATGGAGTGACTTTAGTTATTTCCAATAATAAATAATATTTTGCCTCTGTAAAGTCGGCAAAAATTAATTTGTCACTTTAAATTAAAATGACATTAAAAACTTATACCTCTTTTGATAACACTGCAACACATTAAATTAAGCAGGGTTTAAGTTAAGTAACAGAAAGTCTTACATTTAATTGTGGGCGCGAGGAGTAACGCGCGGGTTATCAACAGACGTAAACAGACGTATTTACTGAGACATTGGGGAATGTTTCGGACCGAAGGGAAGAGGCACCTGAAGCGTGGTGGCAGAGGGTGCCTCGGTCTACCTTTCAGATTTTCATTAAGTTTCTCACATTTTAGTTACGTTTCTATACTTCATCACATTTTGATCAGTATTAATCCGTTTGAAACTCAACTATCGGAATAAGGTATTTACTGCTCTTTGAGCAGGGTAAAGGATGCTTCATTTAACATTTGGTGAACTTTAACTGCCTTCATTATCAGAACTTCTGCTCGTTTTAAGTATCTGCGCCCACATACTTGATTTGGGATGGGGATGATGAGTTTTGGGGAAACGTGCTGATAGTGAGTGAGCAACTTATCGATATTATATTCTCATGCGAGGAGAGGAAGAAGATACTTCTTTTCCTGAAGAGCGGACCTCAGGAGACGGAATTTATCCTCGAGTCGCTTGAAACAGGCAGACAGGCTTTACTTCCGCATCTGAGTGTCCTGGAAGATAGTTTTCTTGTTACCCGGTTTGGGGACATGTGGGAATTAACGACCATAGGACAATTAATGGTCAGCAAGATGATCTCTTTGTTAAGCACTGCAGATGTCCTGGACAGTGGCATTGACTATTGGGGGACCCATAACCTTGATTTTATCCCGTATCGACTGATAGGAAGAATTAATGAGCTTGGGAACTGCAAGGTAATCGATACTCCTCTTTCAGATGCATATGAGCTTAACAGGGAGATCGTTCAGACTTCCTTCATGTCTGGTTCGCTTTTTGCAGCCACCCGGCTTTTTGATCCAAAGTACCTGGCATCATTGTCCGGCCTTGCTCAAAAGAATGTTGCCATATACCTTATCCTCTCCCGGGCCATGCTCGATAAGGCAGGGACCTTTTACTCAAAAAATCTGGAAGGTCTTGTTAAGAACAGATCTGTTCATTTCTATGTTTATCCAAAGGAACTCGCTTTTCAGGATTTCATGTATAATGAGTACTATCTCCTGCTTCATCTGCTGAAGAGCAATGGAGAATATGACAGCAAAGGCATCCTGTGCTCCAACCCGCTTGCTGCTGAATGGGGAAGGGACCTGTTTGGATACTATCTGAAGGATTCGGCCCCGGTTAGCCAGATCCGACCGCTCTTGGAATCACTGGTGTGATCTCCATTGTTACCTGCTTTATGTGTATCTTAGTTTAATGCAAAATTATAGAAGCAAAGGGAAAACTGCACGAGTTCCTGATGTGGATGGACTGCTGAAGAAAGAGGACTGCAAGCAAGTTCTGCAAGTGACAGGACCAGTTATGTTAAGTCATGCTGATGCAGGCAATGAGAGATTGTCCATGATAGTTGGGTTCATGATCAGGGAGTGCAACAGAAAAAGTTGTAATCTTCAGATCAATTAGACTATATTATGCTTTATCAGGCAGGAGTGATGTTTTTAAGCGAGTCTAACCGGAATAATTCACAAGATTATAATGCAGGGTTCAAAAATAAATCCTCGAAATCAGTCTAAGTAGACATCAGGATTGAAACCCTGATATAATGAAGGGTTAAACATATGCAAAGGTTAATCGAGACGTCATTTGTGAAATGTTCAGTGTGAATATCGAGGATAAGTGGAGCATCCTGTTTTGGGATAAAACTACTTAGCAAAGATTGAAATGTCTTTATAGCAATTAAAGAGATCATTTCCCCATTTTATGGCCGCAGCATCAGAACTGCGCAGTTCCCTATAATCATATTTACCATTCTGGTTGAAGAATATGATTGCCATTTCTTTGTCTGTGAAGATTATCTCAGGCGGTCTCATTTCGTTCTCTAACTGACAAAAGCTAACATTTTTGTTCTCGCTAATCTTTTTCAGCTCTTCTCCAAAACCCTCGTTCATTTTCTCATATATATGTTGCTCGAACACAACTGAGATCTCAATACCTTTCCCTGCAAGTTCCGCAAGGAGTGCAGGGGCTTCCGGATCAAACAAGGACAGGACTATATGCAAATAAGCAGGTGGTTCCATATTTTCTATAAACTGCTTGAGAGGCTCGAACATGTAGTCCAGCGAAAGCGCAAGCAGAGTAGAATTTTCAAGTTCTCCCATCCTCTTTGCCATAAATCGGGGCACAGCCTGCAGATCCCGGCTTACCCAGTAGTCGCTATCATATGAAAAGGTGTTTACCATTGACAGCAGAGGCATCAGAGCATTCACCATGAGCCGCCCGTTGTTGGATAATCTGTAGTTGTCATCGTCCTGGAAAATCAATCCAGCATCCTTCAGTTCCTTAACTGGCTGCTTCAGTAAGTTCCAGTTCATATCAAGGGATTCGGCTATTTCCCCACGACTTTTTGATTCACCGGCTAACAAAAGCATGATGTCTCTTCTTTTTTCAGATAGCATTATTGTATCAATGATAGACGATCTCATATTGTACTTCCGTTTTTGAATCTACTTGACAGGCTCTGAGATGCTTATGTAGTGGCGGCACAGCTCTCTACCCCACTCGAGAGCTCTCTTATCATAGCTCATCAGTTCTTTGTTCCCATATACCCCATTCTTCTTGAAGAATCCCAATAGTAAAAAATTATCCGTCACAACTATCATTGGTCTTAATATATCTTCATCACAGAGATATAAGTGACAATTTGGTGATCTCAGGTGCTTTTCATATTCCAAAGGGAATTCCCTTTTCATTTTTTCCATTATTGACTTTGTCAAAATCATTGTTACATGTGTTCCTTTACTCATGGGTCCTAAGTACAAAGAAGGTTGCAGGGGTGGTAAAAATGGCATAAACGTAAGTACATCTTTAGATGCACCTATGCCTTCTCTTAATTGTACAGGGCAATCACATATGTCGTCAAGATTATAATTGTAAATTGTACTATTCTTCAACTTGCCAATCCTCTGGTAAAGATTGACAGGTATTGCTGTAAGATCGCTGTTTTCCCAGTAATCCGGGTCTATCTCGATAAGTTCTGCTGTATTAATGATATCCTCTAGGCTCTCAAGATTAAGTTTACCTATATTGGACAACTTGTAAAATCCATCAGTTTCGATCATGATTCCGGCTTTTACCATCTTCTTTATTTCGGGGACTATTAGTCTGGAAGTAACACCAAAATGTGACTTTATCTCCTCTATGTCCTTTGGACCGTTTTGTAAATAGTACAAAAGGCTTCTCCTTTTTTCTGAGAGCCAGACGAAATTTATCGGTGATGCCTGCATTTTAATCAAATAACCCAGAGTGTTGATTTACGTTGTAAATAACTAATCTAATCTGTATTTAATTTATTTTCCTATTCTATGTGGGTATTTACCTTATATATGAGACTGTCGGAGAAGTCGGTTTGTATGACAATTTGAATTAATTTTAGCAACAATAGCCAAGAACACACCAACTCCATTTTTGATTAAAGTATTTATTGATGCTGATTCTATAATTTTTCATGACTATGTAACTAGGTGCGCATAGCAGAAATCGTCTTGTTCAGGGACTTTTCTGACAGCCTCTGTATCTATTGCTATAGAAAACATAAATCACACAAACATATACTCATATATTGTGATGTATTACTCTTATTCGCAATCCTGAGTCATCTCCAAAAGCTTGAGTGTTAAGGTATAACAGTTGAAATCAGTACATTTTATCAGATACCTTAAGAGCATTCAATTTACATCAATAGTAGCATCATCGATATTTCATTAATCCCTTTTAAACACAGAGTTGATCACTCGACTAAAAGCATGGACCTTCTGCAAAAGTATGAGACACATGCACTTGGCTGAGTATCATGTAGTTTACATTGTTAAATGTACATGTCATAAATCAGTTGACACTAGCAGCGTCCTTTTTCCTATATACGATTAGTTGATACGGTATATTATATAGCTTACAGGACTGGGATTTGCACAATCGCATGTTCGTGGATATCTGAATTTGCCCGGTAGTGGTAACTTTCCAGCGTTGTAAGCTCTGGAGGTATAAAAAGTGACTAACGATGCAATATTGAGCCAATTAGCAGAAGCCATTGTAGATCTCAATGAGAACGATGGTCTTAAACTGATTGAGCAGGGTCTGGCAGCAGGCCTTGATCCCGTTATAATAATCGAAAAAGGCCTGTCAATAGGAATGCTGGAAGTAGGCAACCGTTTTGAAGATGGTGAGATCTTCCTCCCACAGGTAATGATGGCATCATCCCTGATGACCAAACTCGTGGCAAAGGTACAGGAGCATATCCCCGCAGGACAAAAAGCCGCAAGTACCGGAAAAGTTGTTATCGGAACTGTTGAGGGAGACGTGCATGACATTGGTAAGAACATTGTTAAAGTCCTCCTTCAGGCAAACGGTTTTGAAGTATTCGATCTGGGCAGGGATGCGCCTCTTACTTCTTTTGTAGATAAGGCCAAGGAAATTGATGCAAATGTGGTTGCATCCTCTGCTTTGATGACCGGAACCATGCAGTTTCAGGCCACACTTGAACAAATGCTTAAAGATGCAGGGCTGCGCTGCAAGGTCAAGACAATGGTCGGAGGAGCACCATGCACCGAGCACTGGAGAGAGAAGATCGGAGCAGATGCATACGCCGAAAATGCCAGTGAAGCCGTCCAGAAAGTCCGTCAACTGGTGAGCAACTAATCCCTGAGAGGTTATAGCGATGTCAAAGATCTATACTAGAATGGGTGACGGCAGGCGTGTTGAAATGACACGTGAAGAGCTGAGAGTTGAAATCGAGGATGGCGCCAACAACGGTGCAACCAAAGGAAAGGTGCCCGGCCTTACTGATGATGAACTTGACCATCTTCTGGACATATTTGTTACTCCTGAAAGAGTTGTAAGTGTCAGTCCTGAGGATCTTATTGTTATGAGCACAGATGTAGCACCTGATACCATCATAATGAACTTTAGCGAATATGGTGGTGTGGGAGTTCCTGCAGACACTGTAACAGCAAATATGATAGCAGAAAGGGTTACTGGTCTTGATTGTGTCCAGAATGCGTTCCGTGGAGGAAATGCAAAAGGGCAAAGCGTTTCAGCAATGCAGATCCAGCAGGAAATAGAATCACTATTGATGAACTCCATCAACCCGCTCTTTTATATCGTTATGCCAAACTTCGGTGCATACTACAAACCTGATGGTCCTTTCGAGAATTGTGGTGACCTCATGGCAGCTGGGAAAATAGAGGAAGCAAGACAAACCTACGAGAATATAGTCCCAAGTTCAATCAAAGACATCACTTTTGTAGCTAGAAATGCGGCAACGGTTGGAGCAGATGCCCTTAACATCGATACAACTGCAGCCGCTGGAGATGCGGAGTTTCTTGCTGTGCTTAAGGCAACTGAGAAAATAAAAGAAGAAACTGATATGGGAGTGGCAATTAACATGGCAAACCATTTTGTTCTAGGTATGCACGGAGAACTTGAGTATGATGGTAAAATACTTGCCGGAATGATGCCTCACGATCAGGTAAAGGTTACAGAAAAGGCCGGAGCAAGCATTTGTGGTCCTGTTGTGAATACCAGCACCAAGAAATCTGTCGCATGGAACGTAGCAAAGACAGTGGCTGTCATGAAGGAGTGCTCCAAACAGTCAAATATTCCAATACACCCCAACCTCGGTATGGGTGTATGTGGTGCACCAATGGTAGAGATACCACCTATCGATGCGGTTTCCAGAGCAGCAAAGGCCCTTGTAGAAGTTGGCCGTGCTGATGGTATATAGTGCGGGCTTGGAGACCCAGTGGGTTTCCTCATAACCAATGAGATGTCTGTCGGAATGCACGGAATAAGAACTGCTGGTGACCTTGTAATGAGGATGCAGCTCAAAGGTATGCGCCTGAAGGAAGCAAAAGAATACGTAGCCAAGAAGCTTGGAACGGATGTATTCACGCTTTCAGACGAATATGCAATGAAAGAAATCAGGGAGGAACTTGGCATTGGAACAATCAATGCTGTCCCTGGTCAGCCAAAGGGCCTCAAGGCTAAAGCAAAGATTGCTGAACTGCTCGACATCAAGATTCCTAGTGTCGACTTGCTTAGGTAAACCGGAGGTTAACCTAACTCAATATTGTCTGATATAATGAATAATGCCGTGATTCGGGGAATATGCACATCTTTCCATACTCCACACTTCCCTAACATAAAACCACCTCCTGTGTCTGGATATGCACGTTCTCCGGATTACGACCGATTTTGAATGAGGTAATTATTATGGTAAACTTGAATGAACTTATCCAAAAAGAAAGTAAGAACAGAATCAAATGGGGTTTCCTTATAGGAATAATCTGTGCTGTTCTTTGGGGACTGGCATACGTAGCTTTAACGGTAGTGTGGATGGTACCTCCTTTTGATACTATGTCGGCATTTCCGGAAGGTGCAATGGGTATGCTGGTGGCAGCCGCTGCAATGATGACAGTTCAGATAACGATCGCATTTATTATATTGAGTCTATTCTACCTTGGTGGAACTGGTAAACTTGCAGATCTCCCAAGAACAATTCGCACTACTAAGATTTCCAAATGGTATGCTTTTGCAGGAGCTCTTGGTGGACCATTTGCGATTTATGGTAGTGTATTGGCTGTAGGATATGTTGGTGCAGCATTTTCAGCTTCTGCCGCACTTCTTACAGCTGTAGTCGGTGCTTTTGTTGCCAAGCTATGGTATGGCGAAAATATCACCAAGAGGGCATGGATGGGTATTGGAATCATGGTTATTGGTGGTATTTTTATACTGAATCCTATCCAGACCCTTGCAGAGATCACAAACCCATCAGCTCCTGAAGGAATGTGGCTCGGTTATTTCGGTGCTTTTGCAGCGACAATCGGATGGGGCCTTGAAGGAGCAATTGCCGGTCGCGTTATTGATCTTACAGATTCAGATACAGGCCTGCATACTCGTTTCGTAGGTGAGGTTCTTGTATGGAGCGTTGTCATCTGGCCTATCTACATGTTGCTTCTTGGTCCGGGTGTAGTAATTACGGCCCTTGCTGCAACCATATCAAGTCCTTCCTTCCTCATATGGGCTGCAATTATCGGCCTGACTGCTAATTTTTCATATGTGTTCATGTGGAAGACCTATCCTTTAATTGGTGTTGGACGTGGAATGAGCATTTCTACACTTTATGTGCTCTTTGCCATCATCGGATTGTACGTTTTCATGGGAATTCCAACTGCATGGTGGATCATCGTTGGTGCAGGTCTTGCAATGGCTGGAATATTTGTTATGTATGGCGACAGTGGTGAATCACTGATGGAGTCTACCCGTTAAGATTGAAATTAGAATATTTAAAGAGGTGATAATGTGACAACTCTACCTATGAAAACAAGGCTTATTCAACTTCTTAATGAAGGCGGCGAGTCATGGGACTATGAACTCATAGATAAACTTCTTGCAGAGTACGGCAAGTCTGGCGACTACTGGAAATGGATGGTTCGCTTCTGGATGGTTGAGCTTTCCTGCGGCGGTATATTCAATATCGTTAAAGCGGAAGCAGACGATGGCAGTCACTTTGCAAAAGGTAAGGTGCTGTACAGATACGATATAAGTGACTTTGGAAAGGCACGTATTGAAGAATTACTGGAGGCCTGAACTATGTTCCATATTGAAGGCATATGGGCATTTGCAGGAGCTGACTACGTATATCTCGTACTGATTCTGTTACTTGACCTGCTGGCTCTCTACATCGGACGTACTTTTACAAAAAAGATATGACTGGAGTTGGAGGATGAACTCAAATTCATTCTCTATATTTTGGAGGTAGAAAGTATGGTCGATAATATAGAGGAAATTATAAGAAGTGAGAACAAAAGCCGTGTAAAATGGGGCTTTATCTGGGCATTTACCTGTGCAGTGCTCTGGGGTCTTGGATATGTGGCAATTTCGATGTTATGGATTGTTCCACCGATCGGTGATTTTTCGATTTTCCCCGACGGAAGTGCAGGATTCCTCGTTGCAACCATCTGCATAACTACTGCAATGGCCATAGCATTCAGCATAGTTCTTGCAATTGTATGGTCCGGAAGTCTGGGTAAACTCGCAGATATTCCACGGACGCTTCGAGCTTATAAGATATCCAAATGGTATGTTTTTGCTGCTGCTTTTGGTGGCCCGATAGCAATATTTGGTTCTACTCTTGCAGTTGGCTACATCGGTGCTGCTTTTTCAGCATCTGCTGCTCTGCTCTGTAGTGTTGTGGGTGCCTTTGCTGCAAAAGTTTGGTATAGCGAGAACATCACGAGGAGGGTCTGGATAGGTATCGGATTGATCCTTTTTGGTGGTATCTTCATCTGGAATCCTTCACAGATGATGGCTGAGATAATGAACCCTGCATCTCCAGATGGAGTATGGCTTGGCTACCTTGGAGGTATCATGTCTGCCATAGGTTGGGGTCTTGAAGGTGCTATTGCTGCTCGTGTGCTGGACATGACTGATGCAGACACAGGTCTTGTTGTGAGGTTCATATCCGAGGCACTGATCTGGTCCCTTATACTTGTTCCTGTTTCGATGTTCTTATTTGGCTTTGATGTGATGACAACAGCATTGGTGGGCACATTTACAAGTCCTTCTTTCCTTATATGGTTGACAATTGCGGCTTTGTCACTTGGTGTTTGTTATATAGCTTTGTACAAGGCTTATCCCCTCATTGGAGTAGGACGTGGCCTGAGCATTGGTACACTCTACGTTGTCTTTGCAATCCTCAGTCTATCTATTTTCATGGGAGTTCCCATTGGGTGGGGAATTATCGTTGGTGCAAGCATTGCGGTTATTGGTACATTTGTCATGTATTGGGATAGCGGATGCGATTCCGCGATGGAATGTACTCGTGACTGTGCGCCGGCTGTTGAAGGAATTGGAAGGGTGGATTAATAGCAATTCAAATTTATGGACGGGATTTACGGTGGAGTATGAAAAACACGCTCCACTTTCAACGTAAACAGTCTGAAGGCTGAAATCAAGTTGATAGCTCGGCATTATCCGGGCTTATCGTTGCTTAGCATTAGCTGAGTACATATTTAAAAAACTTAAAACAATAGAGGTGAAAATTTGACTAATGGAATTAAATTCGAACTCTTCGACAAAGAGGACATTGAAGCCATTCATCAGACAACACTTAAAGTGCTGGCTGATCCAGGAATTAGGATTTCGCACGACTATGCGAGGAAAGTTCTCAAGGAAAATGGCTGTGACGTGAACGAAGAGACAAGAGTTGTCAGGTTCCCGGAAGAACTTGTGATGAAAGCAATAAAAACAGCTCCTTCATCATACACTATTTATGGCCGTGACGAAAAATATAATGCTACTCTGACAAGCGACGGAAAAGAAGTAAGATGGACTAATTTTGGTATCGGAACCAAAGTGGCTGATTATAGAGGACCTAATGATTATCATGTAAGGGACAGCACTCTACAGGATCTTGCAAATATCTCTAAAGTTGTGGACTGGGCACCTAATATAAGTTATCTTTGCTCTCCTGTCTCTGCAATAGATATAGCCACCCAGCCGGTCTCCAGGACCATGCATGAAGTGCTGGCAGTTATGGAGAATTGTTCAAAACATATTATGGTAGACCCTGAGCCCGAGAAAATGCCATATTACTTTGAATTAGTCAAGGCTGTCTATGGTGGAGATGAGGAAGAGGCCGTGAAAAAGCCACTGCTTACAGTCGGTTCTTGTCCAACAAGTCCTCTGGAACTGGACTATGCTATATGTGAGATGGCGCTCCAGGCTACGAAGTATGGTATACCAATGATGGTTCTGAGCATGGCTATGAGTGCGGCATCATCTCCAGTACACATAGCAGGAACACTTGTGACCCATAATGCCGAAGTGCTTGCCGGTGTGGTTTTGACCCAACTTTTCAAACCTGGGCATCCCACTCAATATGGCAGTTCCACAACTGCATTTGACATAAAAGGCGGTACAGCCCCTGTAGGTTCTCCAGAACTTGCAATGATAAGCGCAGGGGTTGCAAAGCTGGCACAGTATTATGGTCTGCCTTGCATTGTAGCAGGCTCGTAGGCAGACTCGAAGCTACCTGATGCCCAGGCTGGACATGAGAAAACCATTACCGGCCTTATTCCCGCATATGCAGGTGCCAGTGTGATATATGGTGCAGGTATGCTTGAGCTCGGTATGACCTTTTCGCTTGAACAGCTTGTGATGGACAATGATTTCATAGGTATGATAATGAAATCCAGGGACGGTGTCCCTGTGACAGAAGACACACTTGCCTACAAGGCTATCAGGGATACAGGATTTGGCGGCCACTTCCTTGCGCACAAGACGACACTGAAGAACATCAGTCTCCCCTCCCATCCCTCTGTAATTAACAGGCAGATGATCGGGGACTGGCAGAGAGCGGGTTCAAAGGATCTGGCAAGTGCGGCGCATGACAAAGTAACAGACATACTGCAGAACCATCAGGTCAAGCCTATAGATGCTGATATCCTCAAGGATATGAAGGCTATCGTTAAGAAAATAGACAAAATGGTTGCAGGAAACTAACGGATCGTTAACTGGTAAAACGAGGTAATATTATGGTTACAAAAGAAGAGATCATTGCGAAAGCAAAAGAAGCGATTATGGAATTTGATGATGAAATGGCAACAGAGGTTGCTGAGGAAGCACTTGCTGCGGGAATTAATCCTGCCGAGCTCATAGAGGAAGGTTTCACAGCAGCAATGACGGATGTTGGTGAGAGGTTCGGGGCAGGAGGGCTGTTTCTCCCTCACGTTATTGCAGCAGCTGATGCAATGCAGGCAGCGATTACCATTCTAACACCTGAACTTGAGAAAACCAGTGCTCAAACTAAGTCCAGGGGTACAATTGTCATTGGAACAATTGAAGGTGATATACACTCCATTGGAAAGGACATTGTGGCAACAATGCTCAAGATAGCAGGATTCAAGATTGTGGACCTTGGAAGGGATGTCCCGATAAAATCCTATGTCGAGAAGGCAAAGGAAACTAAAGCAGATGTTGTAGCTTCATCAGCACTCATGACAACCACTATGGTCAGTCAGATACAGATCGAAGAACAGCTGAAAGAGGCAGGCTTCCGCTACAATGTCAAGACCATGGTTGGCGGTGCACCTGTGACCCAGGACTGGGCAAAGAAGATCGGTGCAGACATCTATGCTGAGAACGCAGGGGATGCTGTGAACAAGATCAATGCATTGTTTGCATAAGACACTTGTTCGGAATGCTAAACACCTTTTTGAGGGGTAAATCTACCCCTCTCCTCCTCTGTCAAAGTGGCGAAACTAACATATTTAAATTAACGGCCTGATTAAAGGAGTGTAAAATGGTTCTGATCGAATCTACGGAGTTACTTGAGAATTTGTCCTTCTTGCTAAAAGTATCACAGGAGTTCAAGCTCCATGAAACATCCAAAGCTTATGAGGATATCATTCGCCATATAAGGAGTATGGAAAACGAGATTCTTCTGGAAGAAGGATGTTTTGAGCACTTCCGTTCACCTAAAAAATGCAAATGCATGGCGGATTAGTTTGTGGTAATTGGGGGTGGGGATTTGCTGTTTCATTTAAAAGGCCACTTTCGTCTTCCTTCTAAGATTATTATTTTCAGTGTTAATAGCTCTTTCCACTAGTTTTACTCCTTATAATTGATTCTTTTCCAACCATAGAAAAATAAATCGTTGACTCTGTTCGCACTGTTTCTTGTCAGAGGTCGTAGGTGTTGAGTGAGATAGGAAATACGAGGCTGTGGAGCGGTGTGGATGTCATGATGCCAGAAAAAACGACATATTTTTGATAAAATGGGCACTACATGAAACTCATATGTATGTAACTATGGTGGATTGAATTAAAAAAGGGCACCCAAAGCAGAGCCGTAATGAAATTATAACTATTTTCTTGCCACGAATTAAGATGAAGATGTGAATGAAGTTCAGAGAAATTTCTGATGAGAAATGGCAGGTTATGTTGAGGGGTGCAGTTTTAAAACAACTCATCAAAAAACAGAGTCTAGCGAGGACTATCTAAAGTTTTTAAGTGGGCCTAACCGGATTCGAACCGGTGACCGCTCGGTTATGAGCCGAGCGCTCTAACCTGGCTAAGCTACAGGCCCGTTATGAAAAAAGATTTAGAGCGCCGCAAACAGGGCTCGAACCTGTGACATTCTGGTTAACAGCCAGACACTCTACCAACTGAGTTATTGCGGCTTTTCGGTGGCGCCAACGCGCGAATCCTCTTAATGCACTTATTGTTTTTAAAGGTTTTGATTGATGGCATGTTTTTCCTGTTTTTTCAGGCACATTCTCGCAATACCCTGCAATAAATGCTGACTGTCACATCATGATAATGATGATAATCATATATCTTACAGAATATATGTTCCACCGGAAACAAAGGGGTATGGCTGAAAGTAACTATTTTATCCTGTAACAGGTGACATTGTAATTTCTGTCAAACTGGACATTATCAACATGTTTTTGCATCGCCTGCATCCTCTTCAAAGATGCATATGTCCTTTCCGCAATTAGGACAGGCCTTGTCATCTGTGATATTGTACTCTTCCATGTCGAACACACCTCTTTTTATCAGCAGCTGGTTGCACTCAGGACAGAAAGTGCTCTCCTTCCCACTGCCCGGCACATTACCGATGTAGATATAGTGCAGTCCCTCCTCCTTTGCAATATCATATGCCATCTCAAGGGTTTTCAATGGGGTTGGAGGCACGTCGGTGAGCTGGTAGTACGGATGGAAGCGCGTGAAGTGTATGGGTGTATCAGCTCCGAGGTTCTCGTAAATCCATCTTGACATAGCCCGAAGCTCCCCGGGGTCATCATTGTGGGTGGGTATCACAAGGTTGACCACTTCAATATGCATCCCCAGCCCGTGCGCCATCTTTGTAGCCTCAAGCACTGGCTCAAGCCTAGCACTGGCCATCTTCCTGTAGAACTCATTGTTAAAAGCCTTGAAATCCACCCTGAAGGCATCCAGGTATGGCGATATCTTCTCCAGCGCTTCGGGTGTGATATAGCCGTTCGTAACATAGATCGTGGCAAGCCCGGCTTCCTTTGCAAGTCTCGCACAGTCGTAGGTGTACTCGTACCATATGGTCGGCTCATTGTACGTCCAGGCGATGGACCTTGCTCCGTACTGCAGCGCCCTTGACACTGCGGTCTCAGGGCTCATTTCCACAGAGCGGGACGTATCTATCTCTACCTGGGATATGGTCCAGTTCTGGCAGTGCCTGCACCTGAAATTGCAGCCAATGCTCCCAAGGGAATAGACCGCAGAACCCGGATAGAAATGGAAGAGTGGTTTTTTCTCGATGGGATCAAGAGCCTCGCTGGAAACAACATTGTAGTTCAGGGTGTATAAAGTACCGTCCCTGTTCTCCCTGACCCTGCAGAATCCTCTCTTCCCCGGAGAGATCGTGCAGCTCTGGGCACACACTTTGCAGTGGACCTTCTTATCGTCCAGCTTCTCATAAAGCATTGCTTCTCTGATCATTAAATCCCCAATGAGAAGATAGGCCCACATGTATAAGGGACTGTTGGAAGGGGAGGCGGCCCCACTCTGTCTGCCAGTATTCTTTCAATCTCCCTGCACCCATCGGAGTCTCGATGTTCACAAGAGGTCCGTGGAGCTGAAGGTCGTAGGCAGGGAGTTCCCTCCTTGGCTTTACAATACCCGATATCCTTTTCTTGATATCGGCATAGAACGAGTTGTCCTTCAATGTAGCTTCTACTTCTGTAAGCTCTTTGTCCCATACTAGTGCAACCACTGTGCCGGATGCGGTATGTTCATATCGTGGCTCATTAATTATTATGAAGTATGTTATATAAAAATAAGTGAACCTTTATGCAAGGGACATGACCGGAACAGAAAAGTGAAAAGAAGGCCGGAAATAAGTAAAAAAGGAGACCCGTAAAACTCAGTCGGGTCCTTTCAGTTTCCCGAAATGCTCTTCATATCTGTCCTTCATCTTTTCCCAGGATGGCAGGTCTGTCTGGCAGCCAATGCTCTGCACTGCAAAGGAGGCCACAGTTGCACCTATCCTGCCGCAGGTCTCAAGAGGGAAGTTGCGGGTGAAGGCCAGCAGAAAACCAGCCCTGTATGCATCGCCGGCCCCTGTCGGATCTAGTGCCTTCACAGGAACTATCGGAATGTTGATCACTTCTCCTGCATGATGTATCACACTGCCCCTGGCATCATATGTCACAACCACGGTATCTATCATGCAAAGTATCTCCTCGAATGACTTCCCTGTCATATCGCATACACGCTGTATCTCATGCCTGTTGGTGAAAAGGATATTCGTGTTCTCCAGGATGCTCTCAAGTTTCTCCCTGGAATAGGTTATAAGGTCCTGGCCGGGATCGAAGGAAACGAATCTTGCCTTTTTCGCAACTCTTGCATTGAATGTCGAGTCTGACGTTGCGAGGTGAACGAAATCGATCGTCGGGGCTTCCAGTTCCTGCAGGTGCACGGATGCGCCCCAGTCGAAGTATGTGCTCTGGCGGTGTTCCCTGTCAGTGAACACAAAGGCCCTTGTGCATTTCTCATCCGGATACCGGTACAGGAGCGAGAGATCTACCCTGTGGTCCTGCAATTCCTTTTCATAGCCGCTTGATGAGAAATCCCCTCCCACTGCAGCTATGAGCTGGCAGCTCCCGCCAAGTCTTGCTATCCCTATGGCAATGTTGGCAGCGCCTCCGCCAAAATACTCGTGGTACTCTGTTATGGGCTGTGATTCGTCGTGCACAGCGATGTTCTCCACATCGAAGAGAAGGTCTATGGCTGCGTGTCCGACGATGGTGATAACACTTTCCATTTTTTGGCCTGCCCCTTATTCGAACTCTTCAACATCAACAACATCGAGGGGCACATCACGTAATGCCCTGCCGATGACGGATTTAGCTATCCTTGCTGCATGCTCCTTACTTTCCGCATCGAATACTTTCATCTCAAGGACAAGTCCCACAATGGCTGTGTTGGCTGCAACGAAAACGCTGCTGAAAGGTTCATTGCACGAGGGGCAGAATGTGGTGCCGATGTCCACTTCCACATAATCCAGTTTAGGGTTCAGGCGCTTGCCTGCCTCGGAAATTGCAACACCGATGGCATCATCACCGGATTTTACGTCTCTTACCAACCAGGCAGCTTCAAGCGTAACATGATAATTCGTCATAGTTTCTCTCCGATTCACGTCTCTTCTTCTTCAGTTATTAATCGATACTAATCGTTCAAATGGTAAATAGGACATCGTCGTCCACATTGAACAGGCCAAGCCGTGCACCGGCATCCAGCCAGGCATGCCCGTAGCTGAAACATACCAGTGCGTTCACCGGATCGTCATTTTCCATGAAATGCAGCCCGTCATTGTAGTACGATGCAGCCATGGTGCGGTAGTCCGTAGCCACAGTGTACATGTGGGACCTGTCAATGGGCGCGATAACGGCTTTCTCAAGCGCAGCCCTCAATAGTCCCTCATATCTCTTAACCTTTTCATTCAGTTCCGCAGCCATCTCATATCGCCAGATATCTTTATTTCATTTACCGCTGCCGAATATTCTTGTGAACAGTTTGCCTCCCTCATTCCTTGGAGGGCGTGAGGGCTGTCTCTTCGGGGGCGGGCTGGTAGGTTGTTCCTGCTCCTGGACAGGCGGAGCTTCCACTTGCACCGGGGGCTTTGCAGTAACAGGTGTCGTCGGCACATGGGTTGTTGGCACGTGGGTCTCCCGGGCCTTGGCGACCGGGACCTTTGTTGCAACTTCGGGCGCTGGTGCCGGGCCTTTTGCCTTCGCCGCCTTGAGCACGTTCACGGATTCTCCTCCATGCTTTGACTTCCTTATCCTGATATCGACAAGTATGGGTCTCTCGATGTCATTGCTCACAAGCATGGCAACACCCGGGGGAAGCCGCATAAGCTCGTCCTCCACATATGAGCTCACGCCCTCGAGACCCTTACTGATGGCCTTGAGGTCGTTGGGGTTTGTGACCTTCATGATGATCTGGGTGCCGCACTGGGAGAGGACGTTCTTGTCGACCCTTGCAGGGCGCTGGGATATCACCATCATGCCAAGACCGAATTTCCTGCCCTCGGATGCAATGGTCCTGAGGATATCGGTACTGGCAGTCTTGCTGAAACCCTTTTCAGGCGCATAGTTGTGGGCTTCCTCCACAACCAGCATTCCGGGGGGCACGCGGTCCAGTTTTCTTGCCTCGAACAGTGCCGAGCAGATCTGGGACACTATCATGCTCTGCATGTCCGGAGGCACTCCCTTGAAGTCAAGTATGGCAGCCCTGCCCTTTCGTACAAGCGCCTCTATTGGTGTGGGATTTGGCGAGAGGATGCCTGTCTCGTTAATGCTCTCAAGCATGCTGATGACATTCCACCTAGCCTTGCTCTTGTCGTTGCTTACCGCGAAGATGATGTCTTCAAGCGTGTAGGTTTCCATCTCGGCCCGCAGCTTCTGTATAGCCTCGTAGAGTATTCCGGTATGTGTGGTGTTGAAGTTCTCCGGGAAGATGGAGGTCAGGTCCTTTACTGTGAGGTTGATGCCATTGAGCCTGAAAAGCTCATCAGCACCGGGGTTTATTGCCTTGCTGGCGGGGGTGTACACTGTAACTCTGTCAGCATAGGACTTCGAGGTCACGCCGAACTTCTTGAAAGCTTCTGCATCCTCGGGCGCTTCGACCTTGAGGGACGCATATTCGCTGTGCGGGTCTAATATAAGGAGTGGTATGTCACGGTCAAGCAGCTCTTCCAGCAGCACGGCGGCAGTATAGGACTTACCGCTTCCTGTCTTGGCAAGTATGCTGCAGTGTTTCTGCACAAGGCTGTTGACGCTTAACTGGACTCTGATGCTAGTGCCTTCCAGCAGGCCGATGTTCATATCCTCGCCCGAGAGTCCCAGTACTGAGCGTATGAGCCCCTCGTCGGCAACATATATAAGGTCGCCGGGGCTGAAAGGAATAACAGGGGACCTGAGCATGCCTTCGCTGTCACGGGTGCCGATAACCGTGGCCTCTGCCACTATCCTGTCATCGCTCTTGTCCTTACGCTGTCCGCTCTTTGCTTCCTCCAGTGTGAAGGAATCGCTTGAACGTGTGATAGATAACACCTGCGCGAGTACCCAGCCGTCGGTCTCGTGCCAGGCTTTGATATATGCGCCTCTGTGGACCGCTGTACTGTCTGAGACAAGCAACTTGAAATCAAGGGTTCCTGTCTCTCCAAAGATAACGCCTACTGAACCTCGAACCATTTTTCATCCCTCATTCTTGGTCTTTATTATATGATTCACACGTATTATTATATTTTCCCCGGATGCAGGGTTCATGTTCTTCCATAAGCTCTGCTTCTCAGTCATTGCTCTCTTCCATTAGCGAAGAGGGAGCACCTGCAAGCTTGACAAGGGCTTCTGCTTCGATAAAATGCAGTGACGCAGGAATAACAAGTATATGCAGCGGACTGCCGAAATCGCTCTCCCTGAGCATTTGTGCGTAGCCAGCCTTCACTACTGGCCCTGGGGAGCCTGCCCTGGCGATACCTACCGCAAGTGCATTGTTCATTACTCCTTCCTTTCTTTTGTCCTCCACCTTCAATAACAGCTCAAGTGCCTGGTTCACTGTCATGTACCCTTTTTCCTTATCGATGTCCAGGAATACCAATGTATGAAGATTATGCTGCTTGTTGAGCTTTATTGTCTCATAGGGTGTTTCGGAAATGACTGTAACGCCTCTGCTGCTGGTATATGGATGGGGTATGGTCGAAGCTTTCCCGAAGCGATAATTCTGCAGCCCGGAAAGCCCGCAGATAGCTGATGTGATGGATGCCCCATGGATGAGCCTGGTGGTGATGCCTTTGTCCTGTGCCCTCAGGCGCAGGTCAACGTGGGTGGTCGATACCATGGTGTCACCGCCTGTAAGGAACACGACATCCTGCTCCTGTGCCTGGTCAAGCCAGTGAGGATCCTGCTCCACTTCTTCCCTCAAGAGGACATGGACCTTCTTCCCGTAGAGCTTCTCAAGTTTTTCCACGGTGGCGCCCATGAGCACAGAGGTGTAGAACTCCGCAAAAACAATGTCTGCCTGTTCTATGGCCTCGAGACCTTTTAGAGAGATATCCTTTTCATCGAAAAGACCCAGTCCTATGAAAGTAAGCATGGTCTGGATAACAACCATTTATATGTTAAATGTTTTGAATTCCCTGCGATATGATAAGTAGCCGAAACATTTTTATAGAACCACATACAGTTAGTTTCACTCATAGATTACGTAATTACGATCATATCAATTCTGTTGATTGGAGGTTTGGAAGCATGGCAGGACAATATGGCGGTCAGCCCGTTATTATCATAGATCCAAGTAAAGAGCGCACCACTGGGAAAGATGCATTATCAGTCAATATCGCATCAGCTAAAGCCGTTGCAAGCATAGTCAAATCGACCCTTGGCCCGAAAGGCATGGACAAGATGCTTGTCAATGTGATAGGCGACATCACTCTCACCAACGATGGCGCAACCATCTTGCAGGAAATGGACATCGAGCATCCCACGGCAAAAATGATCGTGGAAGTAGCCAGCACCCAGGAGAAGTCAGCCGGGGACGGTACGACCAGTGCAGTGGTCATGGCAGGCGCCCTGCTTGAAAAAGCGCAGGAGCTTGTAGGTCTGGGAGTTCACCCGACGGTTATTGTCAAAGGGTTCAGCATGGCATCAGAAAAGTCTTTGCAGGTCCTCAAGGACTATGCCATCAAGGTAGATAGGAATGACAGGGAGGCGCTGAAGAGAATCGCAATGACATCCATCACCGGTAAGGCATCCGAGATGGCAAATGATCACCTTGCAGGCATATGCGTGGATGCCATACTTGCAATAGAGCAGGATGGCAAGGTCAACATAGATGATGACATTGTGATCGCAAAGGAAGTGGGCGGTACCATCGATGACACCGAGCTCATAAACGGCATATCCATAAGGCAGGAGGCACTCCATCCCGAGATGCCCCACCGCATAGAGAATGCGAAGATCGCGCTTATCGACACCGAGCTTAATTTCGGCAAGACCTCGACCAAGTCCAAGCTTATGGTTGACCGGGCTGAACAGCTCCAGGAATTCAAGGAGCAGGAGAGGGCCAATTTCAGGAACACTATACAGAAGATCATTGATACCGGCGCCAACGTCGTGTTCTGTTCCAAGGCCATGGACGATTATGCACTGCACTTCTTCAAGGAAGCAGGCGTGTACGCCACGAGACGTGTCAGGGAAGAGGATATGCTCAAACTCACACGCTCAACAGGTGCATCCCTTGTGAGGAATGTCCAGGAAATGACCGCTGATGACCTCGGATATGCCGAACTTGTGGAGCAGGAGGATCTGTATGAGGAAAAGACCTATATCAAGGGCTTCAGGGATGCAAAGACCATGACCATCCTCATCAAAGGCGGCTCCGAGCATGTGACCGACAATATCGAGCGTGTCTTTGACGATGCACTGCGTGTTGTAAAATGCGTTTTCGAGGACGGTACAATAGTCCCCGGCGGAGGAGCATCCGAGATAGAGGTTGCACAGAAGCTGCGCGCATACGCTTCAAGCGTGGAGGGCCGCGAGCAGATGGCCATCAACGCCTTCGCATCAGCCGTGGAGGAGATCCCAAGGACCATAGCAGAGAACTGTGGCTTTGATGCGATCGATATCCTGCTTAAGCTGCGTGCCAGTCACGGCTCAATGAAGCATGCAGGCCTCAATGTGGAGACCGGCGACGCTTCCAACATGTACGAAATGGGCATCACCGACCCTCTCAGGGTGAAGACCCAGGCCATCAAGTCAGCTACCGAAGTGGCAACCATGGTCCTGCGCGTCGACGACATGCTCCGTGCCAGGGAAAAGGCCATGATGGATGTAGCTCCCGAGCACAACATCCACAATTACGATATGAGCGGAATGGGAATGTAAGAGGCGTGGCCTCTTATCATTTCCTGTCCCTTCCAACTTGTTTTTTCATGAACATTTCCAGGTTATCCTGCATGCCGTAGAAGTTCCTGTAATCCCTGATGACGTTCTCTGCCTGTTTTGGGTAACGTCCGAACATGAACCTGATGAACTCCTCCTTGGATATGCACTCCTTAACGATATCTATGAGTTCAGATGCATGCAGTTTTGAGAGGGAATTATCCTTCTGTATCTCAAATGTCAGGCACAGGGCCTGCGGCGGGAAGTATTTCCTGCGGATAAAGGGGCCCACGGAGCCCAGCAGCACGTCATGGTCCAGCCTGCTGAAAGGGGGCACACCCGAGATATTCAGCCTGTCAGGATCGGTAAGGGCTGCGAGGTTCTTTGCAGAGTATGAATGCAGCTCGATATAAATACAGGGGCGCAGCCCTTCAACTGCTTCTATGATCGGCTGGCCGATGCCTGTAAAATACGTGTCGTCCAGGGTTGACACGTAGTTGCCTTTGCTTACTACAGGGATCACTGCCAGAGTCCCTTCCTTCGGCGCCCGGATATTTTCAAGTATGTCAGATGTATCCTTCCATTCGCTGCCATGGAGGCCGGCTACAAGAAGTCTTACCGGCTCTCCATTTCCAAGTATCCTGTATGTCATGCTCCTCTTCAGGTATCCGTTTTCTCGGCTATGATGTAGATCTCCATCTGCTCCGGGTCTATTACTTCGAGTATCCTGAACCCGCCAGCCCCCACCATCTCAATGAAAGGCCCACTGTCTTCCTTGTCCGATATCTTGATGACCAGCAGGAGCTTACCGCCGATTTTGAGCAGGGGTGATACTCTCTCCAGGGCCTGGACCGAATCAAGGGGCTCGAGTGTCATATCAATAAGCAGGACATCCACCTGATCCGGGGAGAGTTCCCTTAGTGGAGCCCGGAACACGTCTGCAAATACGATAGAAACGTTTTCTCTCTCATGTTCTATCTTTTTGAGCTCGGTCCTGAAATCCCTGCTGAACTCAACGCCCCGCACCCTGGCAGCTATCTCCGAGGCAAAGGTAACAAATCCTCCGGCACTTGATCCAAGATCAAGCACGCTGTCTCCCTCACTGATGATCCCGGTGGCCTCCTGTATCCTTTTGAGCTTGAAGTATCCCTTTGGCATGTCCAGGCCTTCCTCTACAAGGACGACTTCACCGGCACTTATGTCCTTTGAGGGTTTTTTTACAATAGTGCCGCCTACGCAGACATTTCCTTCAAGTATCGCGGCCTTTGCCCTTGCACGGGATTTGAAATGCCCGGTCTCCACAAGATATGCATCCAGTCTCATAAGAAAAGTAATATGGGAATCTAGTATTTTAGACTTTACTATTTATATTATGACATCATGATGTCCCTGAAACGCGATAAACTACAGCCGGGGATAAACAAGTGCTAAAAGCAGTCATATTTGACATGGACGGAGTATTGACCGACTCAATGCCATACCACGCACGGGCGATGGAAAATGTGTTCAATGAGCTTGGTATTTCCATCGATCCGCAGGACATCTACGAGAGGGAAGGCGAAAAGACCGGGGATGTTGTCAGGTTCCTGCTGGAAAAGGAGACTAACGAACCCTCAAAATATGACGTCGGCTCTATTGTAGAAAAGTACGTAGGAGAGTTCAGGCGCATTGCAGAGCTCAGGGTGTTCGGGGGAATGGAGGCTTGCCTCCACCAACTTAAGAAGAAGTTCCTGCTTGCTGTGGTATCGGGTTCGGATAAGCCTATAGTTTACGATATAATGGAGAGTAAGTTCCCGGGGGTCTTTGATGTAATTGTCACAGGAGATGACGTGAGGCACGGCAAGCCTGCTCCTGATCCATATCTCAAAGCTGTCGCTATGCTGAAAATAGGCAAGGATGAGTGCTTCGTTGTGGAAAATGCGCCAATGGGCGTGGATTCGGCCTTAAGTGCCGGACTCTGCTGTGTCGGAGTACCTACTTACCTGGAATCCGGGAAGCTTAAAAGAGCAGATCTCCTCTTCCGGGACCACCGGGAGCTGGTGGACCGTCTCATGAGACTTGAGCCGGAAGACAATATCTGCATTCAGGCTTAAGCCTCAGTCTTTGAAGTATTTGCATCTGATGCCGCTGCTGTCCGAGCATAGGTTACATGAAACGCATTTTGCCTTTTCGGTCTGCCCGTTCTTCAGCTTTATAACCAGATCCGGCTCAGCGATGAAAGGTCTGCTCAGGGATACCATATCAGCGTATTCCTGTTCAAGCAGCATCTCCATGACTGCCCTGGACCTGATGCCACCTACAAGTATCACAGGGATATCCACCGCTTCCTTAAGCATCCTGGAATATTCCCTGTAGTAAGCTTCTTCATCCGGCGAACTTATTTTAGTCCTGAACATCTCGTCCCCTGCATCTGCAATACCCCCGCTGACCTCGATGGCGCAAACACCGCCTTCTGCAAGTATCTTTGCTATCTCTACAGATTCGGGGACATCAAGGGAATTGCCCCTGGATCCTTTTGGAAAGTCGTCGGTGACATTCAGTTTTATCATTATCGGATAGTTTCCTGCCAATTCCCTGGCTCTGTTGATGATATCAAGGATCACCTGTGTGCGCTTTACAGTGCTGCCTCCCCATCTGTCCTTCCTGCGGTTGGTGTATGGCGAGATGAAATTGCTCAGCAGGAACCCGTGTGCACAATGCAGTTGCACGGCATCGAACCCTGCTTCTTTTGCTCTCCTTACTGCCTGTGCGAAGTCTTCTATTGTTTCCAGGATATCATGCTCGCTCATTTCTTCAGGTGTGATTCCGGTTCCTTTCACAGTAACAGCAGAAGGGGCAAGAGCATAGGGATTTTCGGCGCCTATCATAGTCTGCCTGCCGCCGTGGACCACCTGGAGCACTATCCTGCCGCCCTGTGCATGGACCCTGGAAACAATGTCCCTGTAAGGCCCGATGAACCTGTCGTCATATATTCCCTGCTGGAAATTGTCGCTCTTTCCTTTTGGGTTTACATATGCGTAGCCTGTGATGATAAGACCCGTCTCGTTCCTGGCAAGCTCTTCATACATGTCGCCTATCCTGGGGGTGGGCGTCCCGTCAGCTTCGGCCATCCATTCGTGGGTCGCAGAGCGTACAAAATGATTGCGGGTCCCGAATCCGCATAAGTTCATCGGTTCGAACAACATGACGAGGTATTGAAGCCAGTGATTTATATCTTTTTCTTCAGACGCACCGGATGATATCCTGCATGTATACGCGGCTATTCATACTGTGCCCGCAACTCTTCCCGGAGTTCCTCATTGCGGACCCTGTATGCAAGCAGTGTGACAAAGAGCATGAAGAACGCAAGAATGTTAACAAGCAGGGTCAACTGGAGACTTGTACCTTCAAGCCCTCCTCCGGAGCCTCCATATGCAGAGGAGCCGAACATCAATGGGTGTGTGGAGCGCCAGAGGCGGATGGAAAGGAAGCTCAGTGGCACGGAAACAAAACCGGCTATGCCGAAAACAGCGGCAAGCCTGGCTCTCTTCTCAGGCTCCCCGATAGCCTGGCGCAGCATCAGGTACGCGAGATAGACCAGCAGAAGCACAAGGGAGGTGGTAAGCCTGGGCTCCCAGACCCAGTACCAGCCCCAGGTCGCCTTTGCCCAGATGGAACCTGTGAGCAATACCAGAAAGGCGAAAACGACACCGACCTCCGCGGCGGAGAGTGCTGTCATGTCCCATCTGCTGCTGTTCTGGCTGAGCTGCATGATGCTTGCAATGAACACGATAATGAAAGAGAAGTATGCCATGAATGCGATGGGAAGATGGAAATAGAATATATTGAAGCTGCTGTCCAGCACCTGGCCCGTGCCGCTTCTCATTTCCGGCAGGTAGAATAATATCATCCCCACAGCAAGTGCCATAAGGGCTGCAGTGGCGATTGCAAGTGCTTTCTCTGTATTCTTTCTTAAGAACATGCTGTCTCCTGTGAAATTACCGATACCCTACCTTTTATATAAAGGCTTTTGAATTGCCTGTTCTTTCAGTCCTGTATGGTGAACTCGAATACAAGATGGCCCACTGTAAAGAAGATCAGGTCGTAGACTATCAGGAGCTGCAGTTCATTATATATGTCGCCGATATCGCTGCCAGTGAGAAGTTTTCCGGTTGCCGTCACGACCGGGATAAGGACCGGTATCACCAGGGGCAGCAGCATTATCGGGAGCATGATCTCCCTTGCGCGGGTGTTGACAGTCAGGGCGGAGAGCAGCGTTCCGACCACTATGAACCCAAGGGTTCCAAGAACTATCACCAGTGAAAGGCCTGCAAGACCGCTGATATCGTAATTGAACAAGACCACAAATACCGGGATTGTCACTGCCTCGACAAGGAACATGATGATCGCACTTGAGATAGTTTTACCCGTGTAGATGACCCCACGGTCCACAGGGCACAGTTTCAGTCCTTCCAGGCAACCGTTGTCCATTTCAGAGCCGAAGGCCCGTGAAAGCCCCACGGTCCCGGCAAAAATGAAGGATACCCAGAGCACTGCAGGAGCAAGCCTGTCAATGATATCGGTCCGGCTAAGCAGATCTCCGAGGGCTATACTGAATATCACTATCACAAGCAGGGAGAATATGAACATGGAATTGATCATCTGTTTGGTCCTGAACTCTGACCTCAGATCCTTCGCTGCTATATGGATGCTTTTGATCATTCATATCTCCTGTATCACTGGAGGTTGGTAATTCCCTCAGCATCCGTATCCCCGCATACGAGCGACATATAGGTGTGCCTGAAATCCTCTGTTCCTGAGAACACCGTACTCGGGGAATCGTGCACGATCTTTCCGTTGTCCATTATGATAGCCCGGTCGCTGAGCTGCAGGGCCCTTTCAATATTATGGGACACCATTACCTTTGTTACCTGATCCGTATCCAGACGACCCATCACGCTCTCAAAAGTTTCTGCAGCCTTCTGGTCAAGCCCGGTATAGGGCTCATCCATCAGCAGTACGGAAGGCTTGTGCATCAGTGCCCTTGCAATGGACAGGCGCTGTTTCATGCCCCGTGAGAAGGAGCCCACCCTGTCGTCCCCGCGCTTAAGAAGGTCCACATTGGCCAGCAGCTCATCCGTACGCTCTTCAAGTTCGCCTTTTGCAAGGCCGTACATCCTGCCAAAGAATCTCAGGTTCTCCCTTGCCGTGAGTTCATCATAAAGATAGCTCTCGTGCGAGATCACGCCTATCATTCGTCTGACCTCTGCAGGTTTCTTCTTGATGTCGATACCGTCCATGATCACAGTGCCCCCTGTGGGCATCATGACAGTGGACAGTATCTTCAGAAAAGTTGTCTTGCCGGCTCCGTTGGGGCCGAAAATGACCACGGACTGCCCCCTTTTCACTTCAAGGTCGATACTCTTCAATGCCACGCGGTCACCAAAGCTCTTCCTTAATCCGCTGGCTGATATGATAGGGTCCATCGGGAGTATATTGACCATAGTATAAATTAACGTTTTGTTATGGGGCCAATTAACAGGAAAGAGTCGGTTAATATAATAAAGGGTAAGGCCGCACTTAGTTTGCTCATTTGATGTTTGCCAGTATCTCCAGGCCTTTTTCTGTCAGGAAATACTTGCCTTCCAGCATGCTCAGAAGGTCGCCGTTTATAAGGAATTCCGTGTGGTACCTGAACACCTTCTCGTCAACATCCACAGCCTTCAGGATATCATCTTTTGTTGCACCGAAGGCGCCTATCTCCCTTACGATCTGCCGGCGGATAGGGTGAGAAGCAGCTTTATGCATATACTCATGCTCCATTTTCACACGTTCGCGCTCTGAGGGCTTTCCTGTAAGCAAACTGTCTAGGTCGTCATTTTCCAGCATGTTCCACTCCTTTTCCCGGGAGATCGTTTGATTCCCATTACTATTTAGGTATCTTTGTTATTTAAGCTGTACCAGTCCCATTGCCTGGGGAGACCTGCATTAAAAAGATGTTGGGAAGAAATAATATAAATGTTGGCATTGTGAAAGCAAACTTATTATCGTTTGTATAGGATTGTTGTACATTATATCTGAGGGGAGTATTGTCTGCCAACATTTATATTAATGTGATAGAACCATCGGCAGAAGCATTTGAAGCTTCGTTTTAGATGGTTGTATAATCATCGTTCTGATCTGACTGTAACGGATAATTACGGTGAACACATATATAAGCAATCTGTGATGTTTTGTCCGAGTATGTACATGAAAAGTTATTTCATGCGGGTTACACAGGATGTTGTGTCCATCGTCTAAGCCATCCTCTCAAACCCGCATTTGATCTTCAGTATTTGCCAAGGGAACGTGCAACGAATCGATGGAATCCATGCATGCTTGCGCCTTTCCCGAGGTACATCATCGGACACCGTCCGGTTATTATACTAAGTTCCGGATCAGCCGTCAGATGCTCCACGTCACAGGTATCAGTCTTCCAGTGCACCCAGAAATTCCTTATGCCCTTGGATGCAAGCTTTTCAATGATCCTTGCAGGCTCGGTCTTTGTGACACCAATGATGGCATTCTCTGCGCCTCCCGGTAATTGGGCGACATCCTTGAATGTGTCTTGGGCTGGCTTGTCAGAGAGGTCAACTACATGCACTTTCTTTCCTCTTTTTTTCAGTTCGTCAATGGTCCATTTCATAGCCGGTTTTGTGCCATCGGTAACGACTACGAAATTATCTTTCTTCCAGTATTCTTCCTGTTTGGTAACCATGCTTTTCCTCTTTTGATCCTCTTATATGAATCAAATCCTTGTTCGTTTATATCACTTTCTAAATATGCTGGTGGCTCTATTCTCTGAAAGCTGCATAATGGCAGTACGGATTTAAAGATTAAGACCAGAGATGGATATATGTCCATTATCTCAAAGTACGACCGCTTCTCTCATGTGTACGACCTTATGGAAACACCTATGGAACTGATGAGATATGGCGACTGGAGGCGGGAAGTTTTCGCCGGCCTGAAGGGAAGGGTGCTTGAGGTAGGCGTGGGAACCGGAAAGAACATCCCTTATTATCCGGACGACTGCGAGATGGTGGGGATTGACATAAGCAGTAAAATGCTCGCCCGTGCAAAAAGGAGGGCGGCAGGAAAAAAGAACGTTTCCCTTCTCTTAATGGATGCTGAGCATCTGGGGTTTATAGATGACTGCTTTGACTACGTCATAACCACATTCGTACTGTGTTCCATTCCTGATCCTGCTGCTGCCTTAAAGGAAATGGGGCGTGTATGCAAGCCTCAAGGCACTGTCATCACTCTGGAGCACATGAGAAGCCGTAACAAAATAATAGCATCAGTTGAAGACCTTCTCAATCCTGTCACCACTGGCCTGACAGGAGTCAACATCAACCGTGAAACAGTTGAAAACATCAGGAAAGCAGGTCTTACTGTTGCTGAAGAAAAGAACCTTGCCCTGAAGGATGTTTTCAGACTGATAAGGTCAAAACCATAGTCCAGGGACTTGTCTGTTTGGCGCCCGGCTGTGAGAAAATTCATTCGAATATCTTCATGAGATCATCAATTCCGATTCTGACATCAAAGTCTTTCAGTTTAAAGAACTTCTTTGCTCTCATGTCATTGTCCTCAAGCCGGAGGTCACTTTCAACAAATCCCGCATTCTCCAGCCGTTTCAGGTGCAACTGTACGACCTGGCGCGAAAGGTTAAGGTCCTTTGCCAGGTCGTATACATACCTCTCTCTCTCTGAGAGCAGGTATAGCAACTTTAAACGGACAGGGTGCGATATAGCCTCGCCTATATCCGTGATCTGCTGAAGCGTCTTTGTCATCGTGCCACTTTTCCGGATCAATGAAGACAGCTCAGATCTCATCGAGCTTTTCCTTTATGGCCTGCACTGTCCTCTTGATCTCGTCCACATCTTTTTCAAGCCTTGCCAGCCGTTCGTTATTCCCGGAACTTACGAACTCGGACCTGTTCAATAGCAGGACCACTATTCCTACGATTAATAGAATGACGAAGATATTCACTAGTATGCCCCAGAAGGAATATGCACCATACATGCCGCTGCCCATCATAAAGTTCACCTCTCATAAACTATTTTTAAAAAGGTATATGGTGGAGGTCCATATTATATTTGCTATTGTTCGCTATAGAATCTGATGCCTATTGCTTTATCTGTTATAATATGCACCGCAGTATCCGCCACCATATCCGCCGCCACGCATCATCCCACGGCCATTCTGGTACTGTCCCTGGTTTGCGGAGCCTGCATAGAAGTCCTCTATGACCTCACCTGTATATGCGTCGATACGTCCCTGCTTGATGGTGCCTTCATCATCCGCATAGCTGAACACCCACCATCTTCCCATCTGGTAGACGTTATCTTCCGAGATGTCCTGGCCGGTCTCTGCCTCTGCGACTGTTATGGCTTCTTCGATCGTTGAAACCTCAAGCTCAACTGTATTGTTGCCATCGTTCACATAGGACTGGTAGAACGGGCATCCGCCGTAACCATACTGGTTCATCCTGTTGGCCGCCCACTGGTGCATGGAACCAAAGTAACCTGAATTGCCTGTCTGTCCGTTAGCTGCGGCCACGATTCCCACTCCTGCTGTAACTGCAATAAGCATTCCTGCAAGGAGTATTGCTGTTATTTTCTTCACTTTTACACCTTCCTTGTTTGCAGGATTCTTTCATACCTGCATATGTAGTGTCTACACTACATATGTAGTGTGCTTCTATATTTAAACCTTAGCTTGTACTTCTGTTTTCGCCAGGTTTTATGCAGTACTCTAATATTCTACTACTGTTGCACAATGTGCCTGCTCCTCTTGGACACAGGCTTAGTCCTTTGGTACCCAGTTCCCCTTCGAGTCCTTTTCGTACTCGTTCTTCACGGCACTCCATGCAACCCTGTGAGCAGTCTCTTCCCTGGAAGTGCCTTCCCTTCTTTCCGAAGGGTCCTTGTATTGTTCCCATGCACTGTTAAAGGCTTTCCTGTAGATATCCTGACCATGCTCGGGAACCTTATCCCTGACTGTTTCCGGCAATTCTGAGTTCTTACTGTATGGCATTGTTCTCCCCAATTTAATAGTATGGGCTCGTTTTTTAAAACCCTTTTGAAGAAATATCCGCAGCAGTGAATAAGAAAGAGCCTGCCATAAGCGAAAAGTCTTTTACATATCCGATTCCATCATATCATTGTAACAGGTCATCCAGAAGGTCACAAGTATGAGGGAAAAGAGAACATATGGCGTTCCGGCACTGCTGTCATTTTTCGTACCCGGGCTGGGGCAGATCGTAAAAGGCCAGGTTATTAAAGCCATACTGATATGGATAGCACTTGGCGTCAGCTGGCTCCTCCAGTTCGTCCTGATAGGATTCATACTGCTGCCTATTATATGGCTATGGCAGATATACGATGCCTATAATAACTGATCTGAGTTTACACTTGCTATTTTCATTCAGATCCATGTTTTCTCAATCTTCTTTGCGATACGGATCTGCGCGGATGAACACGGATTTAAGGAGTACTGGGTTCAGGAACCAGTCTGATATCCTCTGATTGAAGAAGGTCCCGGAAACATTCCTCGATAACGGTTTTTACAGGACGGACGACAACAAATAAAGGTACGTTTCCACAACGAAACCCGAAAAGACCGGGATCGCAAGGTTATCGTCGATGTGAACGAACAGGGTTTCAACTAATGTTGCAGTAAGTGCCATCAGTATCGCAAGAGGCAGGCTTGAGAGGAAGATGTAGCCTATGAAAAGGTCCACAATGAACTCAGCAGCGCATCCTTCCAGTGATTTTGCACCACCGGCTACCTTAGTTTTACCCATCTTCCGGCCAACAAGTGCTGCACTCATGTCGCCGAAGGTGGTCATCAGAAGAGCGGCATAAGCCACATCCTCACTGAACACTGCCACTGCAGCAAGTGCTCCAAGTGTGAAGAATACATGGGACCCTACAGCTGAAAGCTCTTTCTGGCGGAAGAGACAATTAACAAAAGGAAGCTTCAGGCCCCTGTCAAGTCGCATGTGCTCGATCACCAGTATGATCACAAGGTAGGTGATAAGCAGAGCAAGCACAGCCTGTTTGCCAAAGAGTGCGTAAACCAGCACTATGATTATGGAAGTAAGATGAATGCCTTTGCGCAGAATCTCATTGACAAAGGAGTAGTAGGCCATGCAGGCTATAATGCACTCCGGATATATATAAAATAATCATAGGAACAATGTCCCATGTGAAAGCCTTAAATCTTGAGATAGCCATTTACTGCCAGAACAGCACTACTTCTAGAAGCACGGAGATCTTAATTTACCTCTAATGATAGTCATATCCGGGGCAATGAGCACATCCAGGTGTGCATTGCCATTATTTTGCTTTTCAGGGGATGTTTGATACGACAACCAAGATAGATTACTCCTTACTTGAAGGAATGGACTTCACGTGCCTGGAAAACTGCGGCTTTTGCTGTACTTTCCCGGCTGAGGTGAGAGAATGCGAGCCCAGTTTCAAAGAAATACTGAATATTGACAGTAACGGCCTTAAAAAATGGGAAACGGACGACCCATATTTCTGTAATGTCTACACGATGAGACAGCATCAGGACAGGGGAGCCTGCATGTTCCTGAAAGATGACCGAAGATGCGGGATCTATACCGTGCGCTCGCTCTTGTGCAGGATATTCCCGATAAAGATCTTCTTCGGGCACAGGGTCCAGCTCTATACCAGCCAGATATGCAGGGGCTTTTCGCATGATGCTGATTCGGGCCTGCGCCGCACCGGAGAAGAAATAATGCAGCAGCTGCCAGCTCAGATGAAGGAGGAAATGATGAACAAGGGCAGGGAGATGTATGGTTCATTGCCGGGGAAGCTGCTCGACTACATACCACCCGGGATCCTGCAGGCCAAGCTGCTTGACCATGTAAATGCTATGGACCTGAGTAATGCATCGATCTCTGAGAAGAGCAAGGCTGCTTTCATATCCCAGCTCTCGTCAGAGGAGTTCATCGACCTGCCCACCTACCTCACAGAAGACATGCAGTGGCTTGTTTTCAGGCTGGACGAAGGGATTGTGGAGAGGATGAGACTGGAGCGCACAGGTGAGGTCGGGATTACGGCCAGTATTGACTGGCCGGGCTTCCACACAAGGCCTCTGGCGGAGGATAGCATCGAGGTACTGAGGGACTATCTTAGAAAGATAGTTCAAAGGGACCATTTTGCAGGTGTTGCATACCTGCGTGCACTGAACCCTGAAAATAAGAAGCCTCTTATCGGACTGGCACTTGAATATCTGGAAGATATAGCTGCATCGCTCCTGCTGAGGGCAAACCTGCTGGCATCGTTCGAAGAAGTCGAACGCATCGATGCCCGTATTATCATGGAGACCATCATCTTCTCTGACGGGTACCTGGCAACAGAGCCGAGTTATGGACTTATATTGTAAGCAAAAGATAATCTAAAGCTGTTGAAATCCCATGGACAGAAAATATTCTTCTGACAGACTGACCGAAGGACCGATAATGAGGTCGCTTATCGCATTGGCGGTCCCGATCATATTTGCAAACGTGCTTCAGACAGCCTATCAGCTTGTGGACACCTTCTGGGTAGGGAGGCTTGGACATGAGGCAGTGGCTGCGGTCTCTTTGAGCTTCCCCTTCATATTCCTCCTTATATCACTTGGCGGAGGGCTCGCGATAGCGGGGACGATACTTGTGGCCCAGTATCAAGGAAAAGGAGAGAAGAAGAGTGTGGACCACATTGCATCGCAGACCTTGTTGATGATGTTCATCGTATCATTGCTACTATCCGTGATCGGGTACTACCTGTCCCCCGGCCTGATGACACTCATGGGAGCGGAACCGGATGTGTTCGATGATGCGGTTTCCTACCTTCAGATATCTTTCCTGGGGCTTGTGTTCATGTTCGCATATTTTGTGTACCAGTCCCTCATGAGAGGCGTCGGGGATGTGAAGACTCCCATGTACCTGGTGCTGTGCACTGTGCTGCTGAACCTTATATTTGACCCTCTTTTTATATTCGGATACGGCCCCATTCCAGGCTATGGGGTCACAGGTGCCGCCATAGCCACCATCGGAACCCAGGGAATAGCTTCAGTTATCGGAGTCTCGATGCTGATAAGTGGCAGGTATGGCGTCCAGGTCCATACAAAGGACCTGAAGCCTGATGCAGAGCTTATCAGAAAGATGTTCAGGCTGGGTCTTCCGTCCTCAGTAGAACAGTCCACCCGCTCCCTGGGGATAGCAGTACTTACCCTGCTTGTAGCAAGCTTTGGCACTATCACTGTCGCAGCATATGGTATCGGAAGCAGGGTGCTCAGTTTCGTCATAATTCCTGCCCTTGGCCTGTCCATGGCCACCTCTACGCTGGTGGGACAGAACATAGGTGCGGGAAAGACAGAGAGGGCTGTGAGGATTACTAAAATGAGTACCCGGATAGGCTTTATCTCACTCACGCTGGCAGGTATCGTTATCTTCTTCCTGGCTGAGCCGCTTTCTGCGTTCTTTATTCCTGGAGAGACAGAAGCTATCCGGTCCAGTGCGACGTTCATCAGGATAATGGCCCTTACATTCGGTTTCATGGGTATGCAGCAGGTGCTCACGGGAGCATTCAGGGGAGCCGGCGACACTTTTGTAGCCATGGTGCTCGCTATTGTCACACTCTGGATGCTGCAGTTCCCCCTCTCCTATGTCCTGTCAAAGCACACTACGCTCGCCGAGAATGGAATATGGTGGGCTTTCCCTGTGACAAATATCATTGCAGCAGCCATATCTGTTGCATACTTCCACAAGGGCGGCTGGAAAGAGCGCAGTATGACCGAGGAGATCAGGATCACAGAACAGATAACCGAGGAATCGATCATAGAAGAAGGCATTATGTGATGCTGGAGCCAACCTGAAAAATATAAAATAGGATAATTCCCATTAAATCCTTTATCTCAGGGGAATAACATTGCTAAAGAAAAACAATTTCAGGAACCTCGAGCTACAAAAAGCAGCCAGTTATCTCGTACCGATAGCCATTTTTGCGCTTTCACTGGCTTTCCTTAGCAGTCAGTTGCAATTGGTGCACCTGCAGGAAGTGCCATCTGTTTTTACAGAACTTGCATCCGGGAGCATACTGCTGGCACTTTTATTCACTTTCCTGAGCTATATGGCATTGATGGGCTATGATTTCCTGGCAATGCGCTACATAGGACAGTCGGTCTCCTACAGGGAAATCGCAAAATCCTCTTTCACGAGCACATCTATAAGTAATAATATCGGTTTTCATCTTTCCACAGGAGGCTATCTCCGCTACAGGTCATACTCGGCCTATGGGCTTACAGCGATACAGATCGGGAAGGTCATAACTTTCTGCAGTATCACCTTCTGGGCCGGCATATGCTTTGTTGGGGGATTGCTGCTTGCCTTCTATCCGGCAGGTCTTCCCTCTGCCCCTTTCCTAAGTCCTCTCCTCTTGAAGATACTTGGAGGCAGCCTGCTAGTAGCACTGTCTTTTTATCTTGCTCTTTGCCTGAAGAAGAAGGTCTTTGTCATAAAGGGGGAGGAAGTGAAGTTCCCGGATATCAGGACTGCACTGCTCCAGATACTTATATCATCTCTTGATTCCATCTTTGCAGGAAGCGCACTCTATTTCCTTCTCTCCCAGTATGGGGAGGTCTCTTTCACATATCTGCTTGCAATGTTCCTTGTGGCGCAGACAGTTGCCTATGCAAGTACTGTGCCTGGAGGCATCGGTGTATTTGAGGCTATCATGCTCTTCACCCTTGCCCCTTATGCAGGAGTATCAGATGTCATTGTATCGCTTCTAGTGTTCAGGGCAGTATACTATCTTACTCCGCTGCTTGTCGGAATTGCTATCCTCTCATATACTGAGTTCAATGCGAGGAAAAAGGTCCTGATAAGGCTGCATAAGAAGACGCTGAAACTATCGGCTTTCACTCCCCAGGTATTTTCCGTGCTCGTCTTCTTTGCAGGAGTAATACTGCTCTTTTCTGAGGCCCTCCCTCCCCAGATAGAAAGTATCCGCATCCTTACAAGGATAATTCCCCTGTCGCTAGTGGAGTGGTCAAGTCTCCTGAGCAGCATTATAGGCGTCATGCTCCTGATACTTGCCAACGGGCTCTGGAAGAGAGTTGACGGTGCTTACCTGCTATCGGTCTCGATACTTCTCCTGGGAAGCATACTTTCGATCCTTAAAGGCTTCGATTATACCGAGTCCATTATCCTGTTCATTATTTTCCTGCTGTTGCTGCCTAACAGGAAATACTTCTACAGGAAATCGTCCCTTCTGGACCAGTCCTTTAGCAGCGACAATATCATTGCGATAGCCGTGGTGGTCATCAGTTTTATCTGGATCGGGCTCTTTGCGCACGAACATATCGAATATTCACAAAGCCTTTTGTGGCAGTTCGGCACCGACCTGCATGTGCCAAGATTCCTGAGATCAGTTGTGGCCGCCCTTTTCATACTGTCTGTAATAGGACTCATGAAACTGCTGGGTGGCTCCAGCAAGAGCCTTGAACTACCGGATGAAGACGAAATGGCCAGAGCAAAAGCGATATCTCAAGACAGCAAGGATACAAACGGCTACCTGGCACTGCTGAAGGACAAGTACCTGATGTTCAACGAGCCCGGGAGTGCATTCCTCATGTACGGAGTTTCAGGCAAGAGCTGGATATGTATGGGCGATCCTATTGGGAAATGTGAGCGCATGAAGGAGCTTATATGGGATTTCCATGAAATGGCAAACCTGCATCAGGGATGGACCGTTTTCTATGAGATCAGTGAAAAGTTCATTCCATATTATCTGGACATTGGCCTGACCCTTATTAAGATAGGAGAGGAAGGCAAGGTCCCGCTCTCATCCTTTTCCCTCGAAGGGAGTGCAGGAAAGGATTTTCGCTATTCTGTGAAGCGAATGGAGGAGAAGGAAGGCTACCACTTTGAGATAATTCAGCCAGAAGATGTGGCAAAGCATGAGGGTGAGCTGAAAAGCATATCTGATGCCTGGCTGGAGACTAAAAACACCAAGGAAAAAGGCTTCTCTATGGGTTCCTTCGATATAGGATACCTGAGTCATTTCCCTCTAGCAGTTGTAAAAAAGGGAGAGCAGATAGCAGCTTTTGCAAATATATGGATCGGAGCTGAAAAAGAAGAGCTCGCCATTGACCTTATGCGCTTCGACCCCGGAATATCAAACACAACGATGGAATATCTCTTCGTGAAGCTGATGCTCTGGGGCAAGGAGAACGGCTACAGGTACTTCTCCCTTGGCATGTCGCCGCTGTCCGGCCTGGAGAACAGGACTCTGGCACCCCTCTGGAACAAGATCGGGGCAACTATATTCACTCACGGGGAATATTTCTACAATTTCAAGGGGCTGCGCGCCTATAAAGAGAAGTTCAACCCCGTCTGGGAGCCCAGGTATATAGCCTTGCCAAAAGGTTTCAAGCAGATGTTCGTGCTCAAGGACGTGGCGCTGCTCATAGCGGGCGGGACGAAGGAAATATTCTCAAAGTAAGCCTGCTATCTTCATGACATCGATGGAAACATTTAATTTGTAACATTGCCTGGGAAAGTCTTCATGAGCACAATATTCGCTGACAGGATGGAGAATACCCGCAAGTCCTTCATCAGGGAGATACTGAAAGTCACCCAGCAGCCGGAGGTCATATCCTTTGCAGGCGGACTGCCAAACCCCGGTCTTTTCCCGGTGGATGAGGTAGCAGCGGCCGCTGCGAAGGTCCTGTCAGAGGAGGGAAGGAATGCCCTTCAGTACAGTACCACTGAGGGATACCTGCCTTTGAGAGAGTTCATCGCACAAAGATATCTCCTAAAAAGCGGGCTGAAGATCGACCCTGATGAGATTCTTATAACGAACGGCTCCCAGCAGAGCATCGACCTTATCGGAAAGGTCTTCCTGAATAAAGGAGACAGGGTTGTCATTGAAAGTCCCGGTTATCTTGGAGCGATCCAGGCGTTTTCCATCTTCGAGCCGGAATTTGTGGAAGTTCCCCTGCTGGAAGACGGTATAGACACCGACCAGCTTGACAGGATCCTGGCCGGAAGCAGTGGAAAGCTTTTCTATACGGTCCCCACCTTCCAGAACCCATCCGGCATTACGTACTCCAGGCAGAAAAGAGAAGAGACAGCCAAGATCCTCCAAAGGCATAACATTGTCTGTGTAGAGGATAATGCATACTGGGAACTGAGATTCGCAGGCGAGGATCTGCCCACAATCAGGAACTTTTCCGATAACACTATCCTGCTGGGCTCATTTTCAAAGATAATAGCTCCCGGGATCAGAATGGGATGGATATGCGCCCAGGGAGAGACCATGGAGAAACTGCTCATAGCAAAACAGGCTGCTGACCTGCATTCAAATTATCTTTCCCAGCGCATCATCTACCAATACCTCCTGGATAACGATATCGATGAACATATACTGAAAATAAAGGACGCCTATGGAAAACGCCGTGACCTGATGATCGGGCTGATGGAAGAGCATTTTCCGGAGGGCATCGGCTACACAAAGCCAGAAGGCGGGATGTTTGTATGGGTGACGCTGCCTGAAGGGATATCGTCAATGGATCTGTTCGAGCTTGCAATTAAGGAAAATGTTGCCTTTGTCCCAGGCAGTCCATTCTATACCCGGGACGGTATGGGAATCAACACGCTACGGCTGAACTTTTCCAACTCGGACTTCGATAAGATAGAAGAAGGAATCAAAAGGCTGGCGGGATGCCTGCGGGAACTTAATTCGGATTAAACTACTGGTTGCAGGATACGGAAATCAACTAAAAAGGAAAAAAGAAAGATGGTCCGATAAAGATCATCACTTTTTTGCCGGATTTTCGAGTAAGATCTTTCACATGCGGCTGTTTCTACCCATCAGATATACTGCTGCCATTAGCCCTATAACTGCAGCAATACCTTCAAACCCCGGAGTCTGTTGCTCATCGGTTTCATTAGCCCCGGTTTCTGACGGGGCCTCTGTAGTTTGCGGTCGGTCTGCAGGGTCTCCCGGTAAGGTCAGGGCATTGATTTCCTCTATATTCGTGAATCCATCTTCATCTGAGTCAAGTGCCTCAATTGATGAAAAGTCTCTTCCGCTTTCTGAATAGTCACTTGCATAAGAGTTAATTGATTCTTTCTCGGTATCTGTATGACAGATATTGCATGAATCAAGCCTGGTGCCGTTGGTATCGTACTGCTGGTTGAAAGACTCCAGGTAACTGGGTATGGCTGATACCACAGATATCCCAGGCACAATAAGCAGTACTGAAAGCACCATCAAAAATAATCTATATTTCATATCATCACCCGACTCCCATTAAGTAATAGCTGTTGACCAGATATTTAAACACTGCAAATCAGAATTCAGTATAAATGTTACATCTGGGCATTTTAAAGATAAATACTGCAGACAAATGATCGTTGTCAGGGGATTCCCTGTGGAAACTTCAAAGGCAGGACAAAGCGAATCTATTGCCCTTATCCAGTCCACTCTCCCCGGATGTGACCTTCCTGCGCATTGCTGCAATTTTTATGATAATGAACAGGCCAGGACCGTTTTTCCAGAGGTGACCGGCCTTATCCTGCAAGGAGCGGGTTACACGGCGTAAAAGCCCCTGAATTGCTGATGGTGAGCAGCCTGGATAGTCCTGTAAACAGACATGAACAGGCGGACTCAGAAAGGTTGAACCCGGTGAAGGAAATGAGACTGATCACCGATGTAGCTCATCCCTTCAAGGAACCAGGCACATCAGAAAGGTAATCAGACTCGGTAAATGATTCGGCAAGTATCCGGAGCTATTGGACAATAATATCTCTGGCTGTTGAGTTTAGTTGATCTTATTACTAATTATACGGGTTTTTATTATTATGCCTTCTCTTTCGTCAACACGGATAAGAAATTCCCTGCCGGGTCTTTGAACCATGCGATATCAGGACCCTCTTCAGCAGATTTACTGCGGGCTATGCCTTTTTCATCGGTCTGCAGCTTGCCCCCATACTTCTCAAAAACGACACCGCGGGCTTTCAATTCGTCTACCGCCCTGTCGATGTCGTCAACCAGGAAGTTCAAAATCGTAAACGTTGCCGGTTGGTGGTCTTCTTTTGGATAGACGAAGATCCACATACCGCCTGCAATGTGAAGTTTCAGTCCCATGCCCATTTCTTCGGTCACTTCAAGGCCAAGCGTTTCACCATAAAAGGCTTTAGCTTTTGCCAAGTCGTCAACAGAAAAACTGCTGAATGCTTTCGTGTCTTTAAACATAGCTTCTCCTTCCTTTCTCGTTCTATCAATCATCATGTTTTTCTGTTTTAATATCTTGGAATAGTGATGAGGTCCGCATCTGTGGATGAAGTGTGATCCTGCTTTACCATGTGTCACTCACCCTTTTTGGTCAACTGTATATCCATCCAAGGCACCCAGGCAGAATTGCCATTGAGCCTCTCCCAGGTGCCCGTTAAAGTTTTACCATCACTGCCGAACATGCCCGTAAACCGCTCCGTTCTCCCCCAAATATTCCATCTTTTGTCCTGCAGGGTGGCCCGGTAAATGAGAAAGTTTCCCTTGCTATCAAAAGTCTGTGTCAGGTAAGTCTGACCCGAGGGATCATATCCAATTATTTCAATACCCTCAGAGTTGTCACCGTCCATCTGCGCTTCCCAGCGATGAAGGAGGAAAAAGCCTCCCCGGAGCCACTCGTAAGTGTCTGCAGCACTCAGCCGGGCTATAACCAGACCGGAGGCATCTTTTATTTCTCCCTCTGTGATCCATTTGCCCACGAATATGTCCAGGGCTTTGAGCGCAGGATCAGGTTCAATCGCTGCAACATTTTCGGCATTCATGAAAGTCGCTTTCAAGGGCAGGCGTCAATGTATGTTTCATAGTCTGTGCACAGTCTTTACCATAACAACTGTCATCCAGATATTACCCACATTACCTTTTTGGAAAGGCACCACAATTTTAGTCGGGGATTATGAAATAAATATTTGTCGAATTATGGGAACTTGATCCAGAATTCATTTTATGTGAATGGTATTCCGGACGTGTAATATGTTCCCTTATTCAAACCTAACGCAACAAAGAAATACACTCAGCAGCTCCATGAAATATTGCCGGAACTGGAAGACAGGTTCAAGGTTAGGTCTCTTGCTGTTTTCGGTTCTTATGTAAGGGGAGAGCAGACAGATGCCAGTGATCTTGATGTATTGATCGAGTTCAATGAAGCCCCTGGCCTTCTTGAATTCATCGGACTTGAGAATTATCTTTCTGACACTTTGGAAATCAAGGTGGATCTGGTGTTAAAAGTGCCTTGAAGCCCAATATGGGAAAAACATACTGAATGAGCAGTACCGGTATGAATAATGAAAATAAGATTTAGAAAGTGAAGATGAACTTCACTTCTCGACAACCTTCTTGTACAATCTTGCCTGGAAGCCATGATACTTCGCATAGCCCTCGGCGTCCTTCTGGTTGAGGATGGCGCTGTCGAAGGATACCATGTCCTCGGAGTAGAGGGCACAGGGGGAGCTGCGGGCGAGGATTGTCACGCTGCCTTTGTAGAGTTTGACGGTGACAGCGCCTGTGACACGTTCCTGGGTCTTGTTGATGAAAGCGTTCAGGTCGTGGTAGAGGGGCTCGTCGACCAGGCCGGAATAGGCAAGCTCGGACCACTGCTCATCGACTATCTTCTTGAACTTGAGCTCGGCGCGGCTTAAGACCAGCTTCTCCAGGTCTTTGTGGGCTGCAAGCAGTACCGTGGCTGCGGGGTGCTCGTAGTTCTCGCGTGCCTTGAGGCCGAGAACGCGGTCCTCGATCATGTCGGTGCGGCCGACTCCGTGGGAGCCTGCAATCTTGTTGAGCTTATTGATAAGCTCCACACCACCCATTTTCTTGCCATCAAGAGAGACCGGGACACCTTTCTCGAAACCGATAACAATGGTCTGCGCCTCCGGTGCATTTGCCGGAGAGACAGTCCACTGGTATATCTCCTCAGGAGGGATGAAGCCCGGGTCTTCCAGCCGGCCACCCTCGATGCTGCGGCTCCATATGTTCTCGTCAACACTCCAGGGCTTGGCGCTGGTAGCTGCCACGGGGATGCCATGTTTCCTGGCGTAATCTATCTCCCATTCACGGGTGAGGTTCATATCTCTCATGGGTGCGACAACGTCCAGGTCGGTGAGCCTGAAAACAGCCTCGAACCTGAGCTGGTCGTTGCCCTTGCCGGTACAGCCATGGGCCAGTGCAACTGCGCCCTCCTTGTCCGCGATCTCCACGACTTTCCTTGCGATCAGGGGACGGGCTACGGAAGTGCCCATCACGTAACCTTCATAGTCGCCGTTGGCCTTGATGAGCGGGAAGATGTAATCCTTCACGAACTCTTCCTTTGCATCAATGGTGTAGTGTCCGTCACTGATCTTCTTGGCCTTCTGCTCGGCTTCCTGCACTTCCTGCGGGGGCTGGCCTACATCCACAGAAACAGTAATGACCTTGTCGTAACCGTATTTTTCCTTAAGCAGCGGGATGCACACGGATGTGTCAAGTCCGCCCGAGTAAGCAAGTACTACTTTCTTTGACATGTTATCCTATCCTGGTCCTGAAACTGATCAATTGTTGGTGGCTATCTCTTTATGGTATTCGTTGATGGACTTTACAGTTCCCTCGCCCATCTTCATTGCAGTTATTGCAGAGGCTGCTGCCAGTGCCGCCTGGATCGTCGTGATATAGGGGACCTTGAAGTCCACAGCCGCACGGCGGATCCTGGAGCCGTCCTTCCGAGCCTGCTTGTTGGTCGGCGTGTTGATCACAAGGGCGACCTCGTCCCTGCGCATCATATCGATGACATTGGGGCTGCCGTCGTGCACTTTCTTGATGATGCCCATCTCGATGCCGTTCTTCTCAAGGAACTCTGCGGTACCCTTGGTGCCTACCAGTTCAATTCCTGCATCCTTGAGCTTGCGTGCGACCTCTAGCAGCTGCTCTTCGTCCACATTCCTTATGGACATGAACACCTTGCCCGTAAGCGGCAGTATGTTATCGGCACTTAGCTGGGCCTTGAAGAAAGCGCGCCCGTAATCGTAATCAATCCCCATTACCTCTCCGGTACTCTTCATCTCAGGGCCGAGAACCGGATCTGCACCCGGCAGCTTATCGAACGGGAGCAGTACTTCCTTCACGGATACATGCTTCACGGTCGGCTCTTTCTCCAGGTTGTAGCCAAGTTCCTTCAGGCTCTTGCCTATGATGACCTGCGCGGCGATCTTTGCCAGCGGCAGTCCAACGGCCTTGGATACGAAGGGTATGGTCCTGCTTGAGCGCGGGTTCGCCTCAAGCACATATACAGTATCGCCCTTCTTTGCCATCTGGAGATTTATGAGTCCCTTTACGTTCAGTGCCAGTGCTATCCTGCGTGTATAGTCGCGCACGATCGCCAGGGTCTCCTCAGAGAGGGACTGCGGAGGAATAACACATGCAGAGTCACCGGAGTGGACACCTGCTTCTTCGATGTGCTCCATGATGGCGCCTATAAGCACATCCTTGCCGTCACATACGGCATCAACATCGATCTCCACTGCGCTCTCAAGGAAGTCGTCGATGAGGATAGGATGCTCCGGGGACACCTTCACAGCCTCGCGCATGTAGCGCTCGAGATCGTTCCTGTCGTAGACGATCTCCATTGCCCTGCCTCCCAGCACATAGGAGGGCCTGACAAGCACAGGATATCCGATACGTGCAGCTATCTCAATGGCCTGGGCCTGTGACTTAGCATAACCCGCATCAGGCTGCTTGATATCCAGCTTCTGCATGAGCAGGTTGAACTTCTCGCGGTCCTCTGCAACGTCTATGTCCGACGGTGAGGTTCCGAGTATCACAGTATTGAGGTCCTCACGCCTCTTGAGCTCCTTTTCAAGCGGCAGAGCGAGGTTTATGGATGTCTGTCCTCCGAACTGCACAAGCACACCATAGGGTTTCTCGCGCTCGATGACATTCATTACATCCTCAAGGGTAAGCGGTTCGAAGAAGAGCTTGTCAGAGGTGTCATAGTCAGTGGAAACGGTCTCAGGGTTGTTGTTGATGATCTGGGCCTCTATGCCTGCTTCCCTGATGGCCGACACCGCATGCACGGTACAATAGTCAAACTCAATACCCTGGCCTATCCTTATTGGGCCTGAGCCCAGGATAACGATCTTCTTGCGGTCCGAGGGCTTTGTTTCGCACATCGTCTCATAACAAGAGTAATAGTAGGGAGTTGCTGCCGCAAATTCCGCTGCACAGGTGTCCACCATCTTGTAGGTTGCATTTATACCTGCCTTGCGCCTGAGATCATTTATCTCCTCACGGGTCCTGCCGGTATGTTTTGCGATCTTGGAGTCGGTGAAGCCCATGCGCTTGCTGCGGCGCAGGAGATCTGCTGACATCTCTCCTGCTTTTGCACTTTCCTCAAGGGCATTTTCCATGTCCACGATGTTCTTGATCTTCTTGATGAAGAAGACATCTATTGATGTCAGCTGGGAGATCTCCTCAGGCGTGAAACCATTGCGAAGGGCATAATAGATAACGAACAGCCTCTCGCTTGTTGGAGTCTGCAGAAGGGTCCTGACCTCGCTGCTGTTCCACTCATCGGACCCAAGGTCCATCTTGATATCAAGGGAGCGGATAGCCTTCTGCAGTGATTCCTCGATGGTACGGCCGATAGCCATTACCTCTCCCGTGCTCTTCATTGCGGTGGTCAGGGTCTTGTCGGCGTTAACGAACTTGTCGAAAGGCCATCTTGGGATCTTGGTAACAACATAGTCAATGGTAGGTTCAAAGGAAGCCGGGGTCTGCTTTGTGACGTTATTGAGGATCTCGTCAAGCCTCATTCCAAGAGCAATCTTTGCGGTCACCCTGGCAATAGGGTAACCGGTGGCCTTTGAAGCAAGTGCGGATGAACGGGACACACGGGGGTTGACCTCGACTATCCTGTAATCACCATCCTTGAGGGCGAACTGGATATTACATCCGCCTTCGATACCGAAAGCGCGTATGATCTTGATTGCGGCTGTCCTGAGCATCTGGTGCTCCTGATCATTGAGGGTCTGGGACGGGGTGACCACCATGGATTCACCGGTATGGACTCCCATGGCGTCAAGGTTCTCCATGTTACAGATGACTATGCAGGTATCGTTTGCGTCACGCATGACCTCGTACTCGAACTCTTTCCAGCCGAGCACGCTCTCCTCTATCAGTACCTGATGGATGCGGCTGCGCCTGAGTCCCCTCTCACATATCTCGAGAAGCTCTTCCCTTGAGTGGGCAATGCCGCCTCCTGCGCCTCCAAGCGTGTAGGCCGGGCGAATGATCAGCGGAAGGCCGAGTTCATCAATAACCTCCTCTGCCTCCTTCAGGGATGACACTGCCCTGCTGCGCGGGACCTTCTCTCCTATTCTCTGCATGGTCTGCTTGAACAGTTCGCGGTCCTCGGTGTTCTTGATAGCGTCAAGGGGAGTGCCGAGCAGTTTCACTCCATACTTGTCCAGGATGCCGTGCTCTGCAAGCTCACTGGTCACGTTCAGTCCTGTCTGGCCGCCAATACCGGCGATTATGCCGTCAGGCCTTTCCTTTGCTATTATCTTCTCAACGGACCTGTAATCCAGGGGCTCTATGTAGACAGCATCCGCCATCTCAGGATCTGTCATGATGGTCGCAGGGTTGGAGTTCACGAGTACTACTTCGATCCCTTCCTCTTTGAGGGACCGGCATGCCTGGCTTCCGGAAAAGTCGAACTCCGCCGCCTGGCCGATCATTATCGGGCCTGAGCCGATCAAAAGTACCTTTTTAATATCTTCACGTTTTGGCATTGCTTACTTCCTCCCTGCAATCTTACGTACCTTGTCAAAGAAGGGCTTTTCCGTGTCAAGAGGGCCCGGATGTGCATCAGGATGATACTGCACGCTGAACATGTCAAGATACTTGTGGCATACGCCTTCCACGGTCTTGTCGTTAGCGTTGACCTGTGTGACCTGAACATTCTCCTCTTCAAATGAATGGGGGTCCACAGCGAATCCATGGTTCTGGGATGTAATGTGCACTATACCTGTCTCGAAGTCCTTCACCGGCTGGTTTGCACCCCTGTGACCGAACTTGAGCTTGTATGTCTCTCCGCCAAGGGCCAGTGATATTATCTGGTGGCCAAGACAGATGCCTACTATGGGAAGTTCGCCTGCAAGTTCCTTTACGGCCTTTATGCCTCCCTTTGCACTGAGCGGGTCTCCGGGACCGTTTGACAGGAAGAGCATATCTGGCTCATATGCGCTTATTTCTGCAGGACTTGTGTTTGCAGGCACCACAGTGACATCCATGCCACGGGCCAGCAGGCTCTTCTCTATGCTCAGTTTCCTTCCGAAATCCATCAGCACCACGTTTATCGGGTTACTGGGGTCGCGCAGCGGGCTCTCTATCCTGAAGGGCTGCGGACAGGTTACCTTTGATATGAGGTCCATATCAGAGATGCTTGGCAGTTCCCTGGCAAGCCTCACAGCTTCTTCCCCGTCATCGCTCCCATTGATGAGGGCTGCGCGCATAGTACCATACTCACGGCTCTTTATTGTGAGCATGCGCGTGTCGATACCTGAGATGCCTGGTTTTCCCGCATCTTCCATTAACTTGAAGATACTTTTCTTTGAGAGATAATGGGAGGGCTCAGGGCATTCCTCCCTAATGACAAGGCCTTCTGCCTTGACACCGTCTGATTCAAAACAGTTTTCGCTGACACCGTAATTGCCTATCAGCGGGTAAGTGAACATAAGGATCTGACCCTTGTAGGAAGGGTCGGTCAAAGCCTCCTCATAACCTGTGTACTGAGTGGTGAAAACAAGTTCCCCCGTAACGATACCTTCGGCACCGAAACCAGTGCCCTTAACGATTGTCCCATCTTCTAATCCTAATACTGCATTCATTGTAAGAACCTGCGTTTACATGTAAGGAATAGGCTATAAGTATTGCGATGGGATTGCGGGATTTGCTCCCCACATCAGATAAAAATGAAGGACTTATCGGATCTTCCTTAAGAAAGAGTAGACTATACCCGACACTACAACAAAAGATATTAATAAGACCGATATGATGAACTTCTTAGGGTCATTCATTGCAAATGACCTTACGCTGTGCACATAGGGGTTTACTTCAACTTCCTTTTCTTCCGGCGCATAAGTTACCGTGGAAACCTGATCGGTGCTCTCCATCCTCATTCTTAAGGCCCACATATTGAATTCTCCGGCAGAATTGGATATATAGGCTATCCAGTTCCCGTCAGGGCTCCAGACAGGCGCTCTTTCGCTTGACCTGTCCATAGTGAGCTTTTTCATATGCGTGCCGTCTGCATGCATGATCCAGAGATCATAACTGCCATCCCTGTCCGATGAAAAGACGATCATATCGCCATCAGGACTGTATGAAGGCTCAATGTTATTGAATCCATCGTCCGTCAGGCGCACTGCCTTGGCAGCATCCGGTTCCTGGGTATATATGTCTCCTGCAAAAGAGTAAATCAGCCGGGTCCCGTCAGGGCTCCAGGAAGGAGAGGATTCATCACCCTTGCTGTCCGTGACCTGTACACTTTTCCTGGTGTTGACATCCATCACCCATATGTCATAATTGCCTGCAAGCTTGGAAAGATATGCTATGCTGCGCCCGTCAGGGCTTACCGACGGGTCTCTGCAGTCAGACGTACCCGTAAGTTTTACATTATCACTTCCATCGGCATTCATTACATGAAGACTGACATAACGTGCCGAATAGGTGGTCTTGCTTTCAGTGGCATAATATATCTTAGTGCCTGAAGGATCAAATACAGGCTCTCCTATCCACGAAAGTGTGCTGTAGAGCTTGGTTGCACCCGATCCGTCCGGGTTTATCATCCATATGCCCTGGTCATAGGCATAGACCAGTTTCCTGCCATCAGGGCTCCACGAAGGATGGTTACAGTTACTTCCCCGTGTCAGTTGAAGTTCCTCGTCAACAATAATGTCCCCTGCTCCGTACGCCAGGGGCACCAGTGCTGCTACTGCCAAAACCAGGAAGCTGATATATACTGCATTTCTTGCATGCCTTGAACAAGAATCCACACACATTAAAAATATAATATTATCTACTATGGATATTAATCTTTTGTTTTAAGGCTTCACTAAGCACCTTCCCGTCAACCTTGCCCCTGAATTCTGCCATGACGATCCCCATAAGGGGGCCGACTGCGGCAGGGCCTTTTTCCTTTACGAAGTCGATGCGATCCCTGATGACCTGGTCAATGAACTTTTCGACGAGGTCCATATCGATGCCGTCCATTCCCAGCTTTACTGCCGCATCCTTCGCACACATGCAGGGCTCCGCAGCTATTGTCCTCAGTATGCTGTCTATGGCCTCCTTTGTTATCCCGCCTTCGGCCACCAGTCCGAACACATCCATAAAATGGCAGTCTTCCAGCCTGTCAACATCCACGCCGTCACGCTTGAGCTCGGGCAGCATGCCTGTGAGCGTCCTGACCACAAGGGTGGCGCTGACAACAGGATTTTCTGCAAATCTCCTCATCATTTCCTCGAACAGTGGAAGGTATTGGGAGTACACGATCTTCTCGGAAAGTTCCCTGTGAAGGCCGTAATCTGACTCAAAACGTTTTGCGCGTTCTGTGAGAAGTTCCGGAGTCTCTATGGAGTTGAAATAATCCGCAGAGACCTCCACCTGAGGCACATCGGTCTCCGGATACATCCTGGCGGCTCCCGGAAGAGGCCTGAGGTAGGAACTGTTGCCGTCCGGCAGTGCACGGCGGGTTTCCTCGGGCACTCCCTCAAGGACTTCTTTTGCCCGGATGATGACACTTTCCATGGCCCCTCTTGCGCGCACTTCAAGGTCTGCCACCATCACCACGGCGTCACCCTCAGCCGCACCTACGGCCTCGCGCAGCATGGTGACCTCCTCGGGTGTGATACCGTAATTGGGAAGTTCGTCCGTATGGAAGATGCCTCCGACACCGGAGGTCTTGGCCCGGTCGGAGAACTCAGTGCCTATGCGCCTTCCTGGCTGCACCTCCCTGCCTGTGAATCCTGCAAAGCCTGGCAGCAGGACTGCAAGCACCTTTCCTTTCTTCAGGGCATTAACAATGACCTTTGACCTTGTCCCCTTGAAAACACCAGTGACATCAAATATGGTATCGCATGCCGAAGCACCCTTTGCCAGGAGTTCGTCCCTTATAGCAAGCAGGTTCACCTGCCGTTCGACTTCGCGCTCCACGATGGTCTCTATCATGTCCAGTGCCTGTACACCCTTAAGCTCAACGCGGGCACCCCTGGCTATGGATATATTGACATCCTGGCGAATGGTGCCAAGGCCGCGCTTGACCTTGCCTGTAGAGCGCAGTAACATCCCTATCTGCTGAGCTGTTTCCTTTGCATGGGCAGGAGATATGATGTCAGGCTCCGTCCCTATCTCGACAAGAGGTATCCCCAGGCGGTCCAGTGAATATATTATTGAGTCGCCCTTGTCCTCTATTTTCTGGCATGCCTCTTCTTCCAGACAGAGCACGCCAACGCCTACCGGCCCTGCAGAGGTGTCAATGTGCCCGTCCTTTGCAAGAAAAGCCGTCCGCTGGAAACCTGATGTATTGGAGCCGTCCACTACTATTTTACGCATGACGTGCACCTGGTCAACAGGTTTCATGTGCAGCAGTTTAGTGATTCCCAGCGCGATATCAAGAGCCTCCTGGTTAACCCCTGTTGGCGGCTCGTCATCGTTCTCCACGAGGCATGTGCTGTCATAGCCCTTATATATATACTTACGCCTGAGCTTGGACTGCTCAAGAGCCGCCCTGTCGGTCTCGCCCATCTCGCTTGCCGTGGGGCGCAGGTAACGGAAGAATTCATAAGTGGATTCAGTGATGTCCCTTATCCGGGTGGGGCATCTGCAAAAGAGCTTCTGTCTGGAGTCAAGCTGCTGATGGATCTCAAGACCACATTTCAGCCCCAGTCCGGCATAATCGAATTTGTCACTCATGAATATCTCACCAGGTAATTATCAGGGTACTTATAAGATAAACGCAGAACATGCACATCTTACATACATGTCGAACATACGTCGGTTCACTCATGAAACAGCCTCAGGATGTATAAAGGTATTGTCTATCCGCCAGGTCCGCAGCGAGGATCTGTAATGAATGGAGGCAAGGAACGGAATAAATGAATAGTTCTGACTCGAAAGGTTTATAATCTACAATCATTTACAATGGAATAAGCAGTCTAGCCAGGCCCTATATAAGGTTGTGGAAGGCACCTGCAGGAAACTGCTGCATTTAGGCTTCCATGCCTGATGACCTGGAAAAACAGGGGCTTATCAGTGGCTTATAATTCAGGCTGCTATGGTCAGTTCCCAATATCGGATGTCCGGAACTGTTTTTGCTCTGCGGGGCTTTGGTGACCATCACGAATATTTGGGAGGCTGAAATATTATAAGGATAATTCATGATAGATGCGAAGCATTTATAAGTGATAATCATGTACAATATCTTGTTGAAAACTAACTGTTAATCGTTAAGGATAGGAGTTTGCAAGATGTCGTCAAATATCGAACGCTGCTACCAGTGTGGGCAATGCACAGCCGCCTGCCCGATGGCTGAGCAGGAACAGGCCTACAAGATCAGAAGGTTCCTGCAGATGGAGAAGCTTGGCCTTAAAAGTGAAGAGCCAATGGCTATCCCGTTCATATTCTATTGCACGACCTGCTATAAGTGCCAGGACAACTGCCCTCAGGGTGTAAAGATAGTCGATGGCCTGCTTAGCATAAGGGAAGCTGCTGTGCGCAATGGTAACATACTGCCTGCTCACAGGAAGATCGGGCAGATGCTCATGGACAGCGGCCACGCAGTCCCGGGCAACGAGGATGCAAAGAAGAGGCGTCTGCAGCTGGGACTCACGGAGATGCCACCCACCGTTGCAAGCTCAGAGAAGCAGCTTAACGATATCAAGATACTGTTGAACCTGTCTGGTTTTGACCAGATAGTTGCCGAGGAGAAGGCATGACAGAGCTCTCGCTGTTCCTGGGTTGTGTCGCACCTAACAGGTATCCGGGAATAGAAGTTGCTGCCAAGAAAGTATTCTCAAGACTGGGTGTTGAACTTGCCGATCTTGAAGGAGCCTCCTGCTGCCCTGCACCAGGGGTCTTCAAGTCCCTCGATAAGGTCACCTGGCTGACCCTTGCGTCAAGGAACATCACCCTCTCCGAAAAGAAAAGTGATGATATTCTCACTATCTGTAACGGATGCTTCAGTACCCTTAAGGATGCAAACGACATCCTCAAGGAGGATGCCACCCTCAAGAAAGAGGTCAATTCCAAGCTCGCAGAGATAGGACACGAGTACAGAGGTACCCAGGATGTCAGGCATGTCATTGAGTATCTTTATCGGGAAGTAGGGACTGACAGGGTAAGGGAGGCGGTCACAAGGCCGCTGAACCTCAGGGTTGCCGTACACTATGGTTGCCATCTCATTCAGCCACTTAAGGATTCAAACCTGGAGATCGCTGATGAGCCCACTTTCTTTGACGAGCTTGTTGAGGCAACTGGAGCTACCAGTGTGGACTACGAGGATAAGATGAGCTGCTGCGGCGCCGGAGGCGGAGCCAGGACCGCGGTCCTTGACGCAACCCTGAAGATAGCTAACAAGAAGCTCGAACACATGAAAGAGGCAGGAGCAGATTGCATTGTCGACGCCTGTCCGTTCTGTCACCTGCAGTTCGACATGGGACAGTCGGAGATCAACCAGAAGTTCGGAACGAACTATGACCTGCCGGTCCTGCATTATACACAGCTTCTGGGACTTGCCATGGGCTTCTCGCCGGAAGAGCTGGGCATAGCCATGAACGCTGTTGATACCTCCAGGTTTATCGAAAAGGTAAAGACGGAAACCTTAGAGAACGAAGTCTGCACCAGTGTATGAATTCTCATTCACTGTGCTTTTTAAATTTATACACTTTAACCTATAGACCTATCTAAACTAAAATATAGCCTCTGCTGGTAAACACGCCCTCATACGTGATTGCAGGAGCTGTGCTATTGTACCAGCCTGGAAGATCAAATATGGCTCAAGAAGAATCAATCACTGAGACTGAAGAATTCATTGAAACTGAAGAAGCAAGTGACCCCAGGATAGGGGTTTTTGTATGCGAGTGTGGCGTGAACATAGGCGGCGTTGTGAACTGCAGGGCTGTGGCGGACTATGCTGCCACGCTGCCTGGAGTTGTGCATTCCACTGTTAACAAGTATACATGCAGTGATGCAGGACAGTCAGAGATCAAGCAGGCGATAATGGAATATGATCTTAACCGCGTCCTTGTGGCATCATGCACACCCAAGACACATGAATCCATATTCAGGGCATGTGTGGAGGAAGGAGGCCTGAACCCTTACCTTTTCGAATTTGTCAACATACGGGAGCACTGCAGCTGGATACACATGCAGGACAAGGAGAGTGCTACAATGAAAGCCAGTGAGCTTGTGCGCATGGGTATTTCCAGGGCAAGGCTCCTTGAACCTCTCCAGTCCACAGAGGTTCCCGTCACAAACAGGGCGCTTGTCATCGGAGCCGGCGTTGCGGGCATGCAGGCGGCCCTGGATATAGCCGACATGGGATACAAGGTCTACCTGGTGGAAAAGAACCCCTCCATAGGAGGCAAGATGGCACAGCTTGACAAGACTTTCCCGACCAATGACTGCAGCATCTGTATCCTTGGTCCCAAGATGGTGGAAGTGTCAAGGAACAGGAATATCGAACTAATGACATATTCCGAAGTGGAGGAAGTGAATGGTTACGTAGGCAACTTTAAGGCAAAGGTCAGGCATAAGCCCCGCTTCGTGGATATCACCACCTGTACAGGATGCGGATTATGTGTCCAGAAATGCCCTATAGAGGTTCCGGACTTTGAGTTCAATGAGGGCATTGGTACAAGGAAGGCCATCTACGTTCCGTTCCCACAGGCAGTGCCGCTCAGGGCAGTCGTGGACAGGTCTGTGTGCATAGACTGCGGAGCCTGCAGTAAAGCCTGTGAGAGCCATTCCATTAATATGGAGCAGGAAGAGACGTTCTCCGACCTTGAAGTAGGGGTGATTGTTGTCACCACCGGGTACGATGTATATAATCCGGAACCGACACATGACTTTGGCTACGGCCTCTACGACAATGTCATTACCGGAATGGAGCTTGAGCGCCTGCTCAACGCCAGCGGCCCCACCATGGGCAAGCTTGTCAGGCCCAGCGATGTCAGGCCTCCGAAGAGGATAGGTTTTATCCAGTGCGTGGGCAGCAGGGACAAGAAACGCAACAGGTACTGCTCAGGCTTCTGCTGCATGTATGCGCTTAAAGATGCACAGCTCATCAGGGAAAAGTATCCCGACTCCGAAGTATATATCATGTACATGGACATCAGGGCGCCCTTCAGGAACTATGAGGAGTTCTATGACAGGGCAAGGGACATGGGCATCAAGTTCATCCGCGGAAAGCCGGGCCGGGTGACCGAAGACAAGGATAGCAACATCACGGTCCGCGTGGAAGACACCCTGACAAACAATATCTATAACCTTGAGCTTGACCTGCTGGTGCTCAGCGTGGGCGCAGTTGCCAGTGAGAGCTCGGAGCGCGTCAGGCAGCTGCTCAAGGTCAGCAGGGCGGCGGATGGCTTCATGATGGAAGCACATCCCAAGCTCAAGCCGGTGGACACTACCCTTGACGGCATCTTCATCGGTGGCGTGACCCAGGGGCCAAAGGACATACCGTACTCGGTATCCCAGGGAAGCGCCTGCGCTGCGAGGGCTACGCGCTACCTGGCCCAGGGCAAGGCTAGCACTGAAGGCATTACCGTTGACGTAGATCGCGATACCTGCGTGGGATGCGGTATCTGCGTGCCCATGTGTCCTTTCCAGGCATTATCCATGACAGACGGAAAACTGGAGATAATCAAGGCACTCTGCAAGGGCTGCGGTACCTGCGCCGTAGCATGTCCCACAGGAGCCCTGCAGCAGGATCATTTCAAGAATAACCAGATTCTTGCCCAGGTAAGGAGCGCTTTCATATTCGAGGGAGAATAAAAATGACAGACAATGAATGGGAACCAAAGATAGTGGCCTTCTGCTGCAACTGGTGCAGCTACGGCGGTGCAGATACGGCAGGCATGGGCAGGTTCCAGCAACCCTCGTCCCTGAGGATCATCAGGGTCATGTGTTCGGGACGTATCGACCCGATGCATGTGCTCAATGCATTCCTTGAAGGTGCAGATGCAGTGCTTGTGACAGGATGCCATATCGGTGACTGTCACTATGTTAACGGCAACTACAAAGCCGAGGTGAGGTACCGTTTCCTTGAGGAAATGGTCAGGGAGCTCGGACTGGAACCGGAGCGACTCCAGCTCAACTGGATAAGCGCCAGTGAGGGAGAGAAGTTCGCGAATTTCGTGAGGGATGTCACCGCACAGGTAAAGCAGCTGGGACCAAGTCCCCTGAAACCTGAGGGGGTGAACTGATGGTCAGGGTAGGGGACAAACTGATTGGATACGCGACCGATCCGGATGTTCGGAGCAGGGGAGCATCCGGTGGGTTAGTCACCGCAGTCCTGGCCGCAGCCCTTGAGAAAGGACTTGTGGAAGGCGTGGTCGTGCTCAAGCGCATAGATGAGTACGAAGCCATACCAGTGATCACAGACGATGTGCAGGAAGTGCTGGCATCCGGAGGCAGCATGCATGCAGTGCCCGTGAACCTGGCAAAATATGCCGCGGGCAGGAAGATAGCCATGCCGGGCAAACCATGCGATGTCAGGGGTGTCATCGAGCAGGCCAAGCGTAATGGGGTCGATCTTGAGAGCACATACATCGTGGGACTCAACTGCGGAGGGACGATGCATCCCGTGGTCACCAGGGAGATGCTCGTCAGGATGTATGAGACAGACCCGGAGGATGTAGCCGGTGAGGAGATCGAGAAGGGCAAGCTCATCTTCAGGACAAAGGACGGGGAAGAGAAAGCCATATCCATAGACGAGCTCGAGGACGCAGGCTATGGAAGGCGTGAGAACTGCCGCTACTGCACCGTGAAGATACCCACAAGTGCCGACCTTGCATGCGGTAACTGGGGAGTCATCGGTGAGGTGGCAGGAAGTGCCACCTTCTGCGAGGTCATGAACGAGAAGGGTAAACGCCTGCTTGATAATGCCATTGATGTCGGATTTGTGGAAGTCCGGCCTGCTGACGGGAAAGCTATAGCTATCAGGGAAAAGGTCAACAGCGCCATGCTCAAGCTGGGAGACGAATGGAAAGAAAGGGTCTTTACCGGGATACCCGACCAGGAGCGTCTCACATATTACATGGAGCAGTTCGCTGACTGTATCCACTGCGGGGCCTGCAAGGAGGTCTGCCCTGTATGCACATGCGGCGAAGATTCCAAATGCACCATGTTCCACAGTCTTGCAGACAACTACCGGATGAGCATGTACCATATGGTCCGCCTGCTCCATCTTTCCGACAGCTGTATCGGCTGTGGACAATGTTCAGATGTATGCCCGGTGGATATCCCGGTAACCAGCATCTTCAGGCGCTTTGCGGATCCTGCCCAGAAGAAGCGCAACTATGAGCCGGGCATGGATCTCACCAGGCCGCCTTTCCTGGAGGTGATGCTGAAATGAAAGAGAGCATATACACTACAGTATGCCCAGGATGCAGCATCGGCTGCGGCCTTTACATCAGGGAGAGTGACAAGGGTGCTGTCAGTGTCGACTTTTTGAAAAGCAGTCCGGTTAACCTGGGAAAACTCTGCAGGTTCGGGATGAGACTGCCTCACTACTATTCCAGGCTTGTCTCAGGCAAAGCTGAGGGCCAGGATTGCGGCACTGAGGATGCAGTCAGGGCAGCCGCTTCAAGGCTCAAGGGTGCCGGAAAGATAGCCATGCTCTCAGTAGGTAACACTACCTGCGAGGAGCACATAGCATTCATGAAGCTCGCAGAGACCCTGGGTACTGTAGTGCACACCGGCATCCCGGTCTACGCCCAACTGCCGCCCGAGTGCCATCCTCATCTTGAGGGCATGCCGTTCATCGACATAGAGAACGCAGAAAAGATCGTCCTCTTCATAGACCCCTATGTGCAGTATCCGCTGCTGGTCAGGAGGTTGCTGGCTGCAAAGCGCAACGGCGCATATATCATATCCGCAGGTAGAACTGAACTGCATCTTGCTCATGAGAACAGGAAACTGAGCCCTGAGCAGTGTGCAGAACTGGACCTTGACAGCGGTTCCCTCATAATAACGGATGTGCACCCCCATACCGATCCCTGCCACATACAGCAACTGCTCAACATTGCACTTGATACCGGAGCAAGGTTGCAGGTCATGAAGCCTTTCGTGAACAGCGAAGGCGCGGACAGGCTTGCAAAGAGCAGGGCCGGGATGATGGGTATCTCACAGATAATGAGCGGGATCGAGAGAGGAGATATCAGGACACTTGTACTGCTTGACAGTGATCCCGTCGAACTGATGCCCGATACCAGCAGGGCAGTCGAAGTGCTCAAGAAGCTTGAGGATCTGATCGTGATAAGCTCTCGGGACAGCCCTGTTAATGCGATAGCCGATGTGGTCATAGCCACCGAGCCCCTTTACCGAAAGAAAGGTACATTCATCAATGCAGAAGGGAAGCTCCAAGAGAACAGCGGGCAGGGCATTGACGGCATAGATGCAATATCCATGCTGAGCAGAGAGCTGGGGGCGGACGGCTTCGATCACAGGCAAGTGCATGGCTACCTGCATGAGCGAATGATAGAGACCCTGGCCAGTGAGAACCGGAAGCCGGAATACTGCAGGATGGAGTGCGGAACTGTCCCTGCACAGCAGAATGGTGCCTGCACGCTGGAATATATGTATAACCCCTTCATGTGGTTCAGCCAGCCTGATGACAACGGCTTTGTGCTTCTTGACAGGGGCATGGTCAAAAGCCTCAGACTGAAAAAAGGCGGCACTGTAAGGCTGGATTCGGAGAAAGGCAGCATGGATATGCGATACAAGGTGGAAAAGGTGCCTGAAGGCACTATACTCACTGGCAGGAAACTGCCCATCGCAACGGCGACTGTCACTAAGATCAAAGCGGAGGGATGCTGATGGCCGAGCTTGAAAAGGAACAGCAGAAAGCCTTTGTGGATGAGATGATGGAGGCCAACGGGCTCAAAGGAGCATCCAAGAAAAGGCTCATAGTGTTCCTGGCCGAACGCTACAACTGGGACAAACAGAAGGTGCAGCACAGGCTCAGAAGAGCCACGCTTGCCCAGAGGTATGCTGAAAGCCACTGATATTAAAGTAAGCCGTGCGGGACCCTGATATCCACCGGGGACCGCTTAGGCTTTATTTTTGTATTTCTTTTGTAATTTGCAGCCTGATCGCGCTTTATTGTTTCTCTGCACCTGATTCCTTTACTTTCGCCTCTACATCTTTCCTGAACTTAGGACTGCTGAGCAGCGAGCTTGCCTTTTCCAGGCGCTTCTTTGCAGCTTCCAGATGGGAAGGGTCGATATCAGGCAGTTCCACTTCAATATGCTCCCGTGGAAGCTCTTTTTCTACGGATAGTGTTCTTGAGATGTCAGGATAGTTGCGCTTTCCGGTCTTTATGAAGTCCACTGCGTCCCGCCACTGGCCCGCCCATGGCGAATCGGGGATGCCTGTATGGGAAACCCCGGTACGTGAGACCTTCATTACATCCTTGGGACAGGCATTTACACATGCGCCGCAGTAAATGCAGTAATCCTCCTTTATCGCGATGTTGTTCTTGCCATCCCCAGGCACGTACCACAGATGCGAGGGGCAGACATTGAAGCATCCGTGGCAGCCCTGAGGGTCACATTTGCCGATGTTGGCGTCAATGAGAGTAAGCTCGCCCTCAAAAGGTTTTTTGATATCGACTGCCTCGTAGGGACATACTGCCTGGCACCATGTGCATCTGGTGCATTTGTCATCATCCACCACAAGCCTTCCTTCGATTTTCGGAGCCTCACCGCGTTTTTCCCCTATTACGCGGATGGCATCCTCGGGACAGAGGTCCTGGCAGAGCACGCAGTAATCGCACTTGTCCTCATCCACAAGCAGGAGCTCGAATGGGTTCGGGTCTGTGGGCGTTGGTTCCTTTTCCACAAGGAGGAAGGCGTCGCAGAACTCTGCGCAAAGGCCGCAGAAGTTACATTTGTCCGTATCGATCTCTATCTCGCCTTCGGCATCCCCTCCTGACCTATCCCTGAACGGAGCTATCTCTTCCTTTTTCCTGAAGGTGAATTCCACATCGATCGCATCTTCCGGGCAGGCTGCCCTGCAGATAGCACAGGGAAGACACTTCTCATTCATGCGGACATGCGTGTCCAGTTCCGGGAAATTCTCCTGCTCAGGAAGATCCCCTTCCTGGCTCATCCTGAAAGCATCCACCGGGCAGAAGCTTGCGCACATGGAACAAAAGGTGCACTTATCAAGGTCCATCATCACCGGTGGCGCATCGAGGCCGGTGGCTATCTCCTTTATTGGCCCGAGCTCCAAGGCTTTCGTGGGACAGAGCCCCACACAGATACCGCATCCCATACAGCGCTTGTAATCGTAATCAAGGAGCTTAACCGATCTGTCAGTGATCAGACGGTAAATGAAACGGGAGCCATCCACATCCATTTCCCTGCTTACAGAGAGAGACTCTTCCTCCTTTGAGCCTTCCGGTCCCGTCACTGCGGCCCCTCCTGCAGTTCCGAACCTATCGGACCAATCTTTTCCAGCTCTTCCACGAAGGTCCGGATGGAGTTTGCAAACCTTTCACCTTCTGCTGCGGATATCCACTCGACCCGAAGGCGCTGCGGAGCTATACCGATATCATCCAGCACTTTCTGCAGGGATTCCATCCTGTGCTTAGCATGATAGTTCGCAAATACGTAGTGGCACTCTCCCAGCCGGCAACCGGCAACCAGCACGCCGTCGGCCCCGCGCTCGAAAGACTCAAGCACGAATGCGGGGTCCACGCGTCCGGCGCAGGAGACCCTGATGGGCCTGATATTGGTGGGGTACTGTATCCTTGACGTACCTGCAAGGTCTGCGCATGTGTAGCTGCACCAGTTGCACAGGAACGCTATTATAAGCGGGAACTCCGACCTTACCTCGGTGGCTGCCTGGATCTGCGCCATAATCTGCTCATCGGTGCTGTTGCGCATGGTTATTGCATCCGAGGGGCATGAGGCGCTGCATGCACCACAGCCCATGCAGGACAGCTCTTCCACAACCGCCTTGCGGTCAACCATGCTTATCTTATTGAACTTGCACACATCCTCACAGATGCCACATCCTATACATGCATCGGCTTCCACGTGGGCGCTGAGAGGATCGGACTCCAGCTCACCCTTTGAAAGTAGCTGCATTGCCTTGGAGGCTGCAGCACTGCCCTGAGCTATGGAGACCTGTATCTCCTTGGGTCCCGAGGCGCAGCCTGCTATGTAAATACCCTTTACATGGGAATCCACCGGCTTCATCTTGGGATGGGCTATTGAGAAGAACCGGTCCGGACGACGGGAAAGGTTGAACACGCGTGATATCCGGTCTGCATCAGGGACATTCTCCAGGCCGGTCGCCAGTACAACAAGGTCATAGGGCTCCTCATGGACCTCGCCTGCCAGGGTGTCCTCATAGCGCAGGTAGAGCCTGCCGGCGGCATCAGGCATCACTTCCGCCACCCTGCCCCGGATGAAATCTATACCCATGGACTGGGTCCTTGCGTAATATTCCTCGTACATCTCCCCGGATGCACGGACATCAATATAGTGGATACTGATCTCAATATCGGGATAGCGTTCCTTAAGCAGCTGTGCATTCTTCATGCTGGCCATGCAGCAGACCCTGGAACAGTATGGGTTGCCGACCTTCTCGTCCCTTGAACCCACGCACTGGATGAAGGCCACCTTTCCGGGTATCTGGCCTGTGGAAGGGACCACCACTTTCCCTCTTGTGGGACCGGCTGCATTGAGCAGTCGCTCGAGCTCCATATTTGTTATCACGTCCGGATACAAACCATATCCGTACTCAGTCTTGCGTGCCGCATCGAAGAGACTGTATCCTGTTGCAAGGATGATGGCCCCGACAGTGAATTCAAGACTTTCCTCCTGCTGAGTATAATCAATGGCATCTGCAGGGCATGCCTGTTTACAGAGACCGCATCCCACACAGTACTTACTATCGATATAGACCACCTGCGGGACCGCTTGGGGTATGGGCATGTTGATGGCCTTTGTCTTCCCGAGACCGGAGTCGAAGGGATTGGCCATCTCCACAGGGCACACGCGTCCGCACTCTTCCACACAGCCCTTGCATTTGTCCTCATCCACATACCTTGGCCTGCGCTTCACGGTAACGTGGAAATTGCCCACGGACCCCGTGACCTCGCTAACCTCTGCCATAGTGATGAGATCGATGTTCGGATGGTTCTGCACATCGGTCATCTTGGGCGCCAGCACGCATATAGAGCAGTCGTTGGTTGGGAAGACCTCGTTGAGCAGGGCCATCTTACCGCCGATGGTGGGCTCCTTTTCGACCATGACCACATGGTAGCCGGAATCCGCCAGGGTCAGCGCGGCCTCGATGCCTGCAACACCTCCCCCGATGACAAGCACATCTTTGGTGACCGGTACTTTCTGGACCTGGAGGGGATCAAGCAACCGCAGCCTGGCGACTCCCATCCTTATAAGGTCGAAGGCCTTTTGCGTGGCCATCTGAGGCTCTTCCTGATGCACCCATGAACACTGCTCCCTGATGTTGGCCATTTCAAGCATGAACGGATTGAGCCCGGCCTTTGTGAGCACTCTCTTGAAGGTAGGCTCGTGCAGGTGTGGAGAGCATGCAGCCACCAGTATGCGGTCAAGCTTGTTCTCCTTGATGTCCTCGATAATAGCATCCTGCCCTGAATCGGAGCACATGAACTGGATATCCCTGACAACTGCAACATCCTCTAAGCTGCCTGCCTTCTCCTGAAGGGATCTGACGTTGATTACATGAGCTATGTTCAGCCCGCAGTGACAGATGTAGACACCGATCCGCATTTTAGTGGCTTCCTTTTGCAGAGAAGATTATAATTAAGTCATCCTATCTGCAAAACTTATTATCAAGATAGATAAATATATAAATAACTCTATTGGTGATTGTATGATAGATTATGAGCAACTAATTGATAAATGGATTGCTGATGATGTAAAATATAAAAAAGGGGACTGGCGAATTGGAAAGAAATTGTTGCCTGAACAAAGAGAAACATTAGGAAGATATTCTAGAAACTGCAGGCGAAATAGAAAACACTCATTTAAGACTATTTATAATACAATTAATGTGCTACACAGACTGTCTTTATCAATCCAAAAACCATATGAAGAGATGACTGCTCATGAATTGGAAGATTATCTATTAAGCAGGAAAATATCTGATTCTGCCCTTAATACTGAAAAAATGATTGTACAAACCTTTTTCAAGTATATCTATAGCACAGATTATAAGCCAGAGCCGGTCAAGTGGATCAAATGCAAGACGGAACCAAGAAAATACACATCTGATGATGTGCTGACAATCGAAGAGATCGATTTGATGATCTCTAAATGTAAAAGTACACGTGATAAAACACTTGTTGCAATGTTCTATGATACTGGTGGAAGAATCGGAGAGCTGATAGAGAATAGCAATTATGGTGATCTAAAACAAGATAACAGGGGTATGTATATCCGTGTTAGAGGCAAGACAGGTGAGAGACCAATAAGGCTAAAGGATTCTGTTGTCTATCTGAATGATTACCTTGATGACCATCCTTCTAAAAAGCCATCTGATCCTTTGTTTGTTTCAAATGATGTTAAGAGATTAAGCACTCGACAAGCATACCGTATTGTAAAGAATGCCGCAAGAGACGCAAAAATTGAAAAAAATGTTTTCCCACATCTCTTCAGGCACACCAAGATCACGCATATGGCTCCACTAGTATCTGATCAGATACTGAAAAAACAGTTTGGATGGAAACCAAGCAGCAGGATGACAGAGAATTATGTACATGTATCCGAAGATATGCAGGACCGAGCCATCTGTGAAGCATATGGCATTAAGATTACTGAAGAAGAAGACGTGAAAAATGAGTTGAGAACTATTAAGTGTAACAACTGCCAGACAGTAAATCCATATAGCTATGCAAAATGTTCCAATTGCAAGCTTTTCTTGCATCAAGACGATAACCAGTTAGTTGAAACACCTGAAGAGATCACCCGTAAATCAGTCATACAAGTGCTGGATGAATTTGGAATCAGTGCAACAGAACTAAAAATAATGGCATACCAAAAAGCCAAACAGAAGAAATTGAAGGCGCAACAGGAAGATGAGGAGGAGTATTTCAAATATGGCGGTGGGAATATGGATGATTACAAATGGATGGAGAAAATGAATGAAGAGGGAAACTTCTAAATTATCTTCATATTTACAATCAACTAGGTATAAAGTGATAAAACAGTTAACGTTAATCCAAGTAATCTTATAGCTATATATTCAATTCTGATTAAGCTTAAGAGTATCGAACTTATGCCAAAACTATAGATAACGTTTTCATGATGGTATTATAGTGATAGGAATGAAATTCAGAGAACTCTCTCACGAACAATGGAGGTTGATTAAACCATATTTATCATTGCAACTTGTTTTCTGGAGAGAATATTACACTTCCGAATAGGTGAGAAACGGATTTCTGCAAATAACTTTAACACTATTATGATGACACCTTTTCTTGACACATTGTCTAATGACACTACTTTTTTGCTTAAGTCACTGTGATTCATAGCAGGTTTTTGCTATTGCTTATTGTCAGGCGTTTGTGCCTTCGGCACGGTCACGGTGACGAATGAACATAAAGCATGGAGGTGATGGTGCACTGAGATGATAATTGATGTTAGATCAATGACTGTTTAGCAAAAAAAGTGAGAGAAGATAATCAGAATGCACTGGATACTGTGAGCATTCTATCAGGTTACACGAAGGCTGACAATATCAGATATCAGTTGTGTTATATCTGTCTTGGTAACAGGCTGCAGATGGATTAGAAGTAGATATGAAAGACTCAATGTTAACAATGTTTAAAGGATTCTTGACATTGCATGTTCCATTGTTTTAGAAAATAAGTTAACAATGTGCTAGAGTTTTTGTTAATTCCACATAATTCTCCTGTAAGTCTATCTTCAGTGTAACCAGATATTCCATGCCTACATGTACAAAAGCCCACAAACGAATTATATGGATTTACTAAGGCCATCATTAAGTGTCCTCGGCGGAATAAAATTCCCGTTTTCAGCAGTTTGAAAATCCCTATATCCTGATTCTTGAGAAAAACTCAAGGATTAAGGATCATGTTGAGAATGGAGGTGCGACAAGAAGCTGAATTATGGATTGCTATTTGTTATCTTATTTGCTCAGGTTATCCCTTCTGCAGCATGCATTTTTTGGTTACAGATCTGTGTGGAGCCTGTAAGGATTATCTGAATCTTTTCCACACAAAGTTCGATTCCCGTTGGGATGGGTTAAAAGTTTTCCTGCTCAATCTATCTCAATTAGAATTGCCCGGATAGAATCCCTTAAACCAATCAGACGATTGCCAACAACATCCCACACAATCTCATAATCGATTCCGAAATA
>NZ_JTEO01000009.1 GCF_024500045.1 Methanolobus chelungpuianus | reverse complement strand
AGAAGTATTAAGTGTAAGTGAGCTGGCAGCGATCCGTAGTTCCCGAAGACTCGCGTACTTCAGTACAATAAGGAACGCTGGCGGACTTGTCTGCTGTGTTCGGGATGGGTACAGGAATTGCCCCGCCGCTATGGCCGCCAGACTCACTTACAATAACGATCAATTATAGGTAAAGCCAAGGTCCGGATTCGAACCGGAATGGAATCGCTCTGCAGGCGATTGCGTAGCCGCTCCGCCACCTTGGCGCCATGAGCGAGTTACCATTGAAGGCATTGGATAAATACTTTACCTGGCCGTATATCACTGCATGCTCATATCAGATTTCGCCTGGACAAAGAAAGGTAGCAGGCACGGATGGTTAGTAGCCGCGGACTCAACACCTCGTTACCTTGGTGCGTACATCCCGACCCTATCAAACCGGTCTTTTACCGGAATCCTTAGTGCAGTCTCTTGTTTGGGTTAGATTTCGAGCTTAGATGCATTCAGCTCTTATTCCTTAGCGCGTAGCTGCTCGGCGATGCCTTGTCAGACAACCGATACACCAGTGGCGCCGCTACCCTGTTCCTCTCGTACTAAAGGTAGCTTACCCTCAGACCACGAACACCTCTAGTAGATAGTAACCGACCTGTCTCACGACGGTCTAAACCCAGCTCACGATCTCCTTTAATAGGCGAACAACCTCACCCTTGGCCGCTGCTGCACGGCCAGGATGGAAAGAACCGACATCGAAGTAGCAAGCTGCCGGGTCGATATGTGCTCTTGCCGGCAACAACTCAATTATCCCCGAGGTAACTTTTCTGTCATTTTTGGCCCGCACCAAGCGGGACACAAAAGTTCGCTAGAACCGACTTTCGTCTCGTCATCCACTACTGTGCTGAATAACGTCAGGCTGACTTATGCTCTTGCACTCTTCAGTGGGTTTCCGACCCACTTGAGTCAACCATTGTGCGCCCTTGATATCTTTTCAAGGGCGTCCCGCCCCAGGCAAACTGCCTACCTATCGGGGTCCTCCTCTCGGAGTTAGGATCGTAATCTCAGAAGGGTAGTGTCCCAATTGCGACTCCACCGATGCTGGCGCACCGGCTTCGACGTCTCCTACCTACACTGTACATCCAAGATCACAACCCAACGACAGGCTGCAGTAAAGCTCTACGGGGTCTTCACTTCCCCCTAGAGGTCTCTAGACTGTGCACTAGAAAGTAAGCTTCACCGGACTCTGGCTAGGGACAGTAGAGCTCTCATTGATCCATTCATGCAAGTCGCCAATTAAGCGACAAGGTACTACGCTACCTTAAGAGGGTCATAGTTACCCCCGCCGTTTACAGGCCCTTCGTTCCGTTGGACCGGATGTTCAGGTACCTGCACTGGGCAGGATTCAGAAATCGTACTAGCCCTTACGGGTTTGCGATTTCCTATGTTGATATTAGACAGTTAGAGCTCTCTTGTCACTGCGACCTGCTGTCTACACAGCAGGCACTCCTTCTCCCGAAGTTACGGAGCTAATTTGCCGAATTCCCTTAGCCAAAATACTCCGACACGCCTAAGCCTTTTCAGCTAGGGGCACCTGTGTCAGTTCTCGGTACGGACTTGTAACTCCCTTTTCACGGGTTCCCGGGTGCAGCCGACTTACGCCATTACACATTCATCCACTTCTCGCCATTACGGCTCTCCATGGATTTCGGTGCTTAGACAGCGCGACGGCGCTGCTCAGCCTGCCCAAAAACGTCAGTTTATTGTTACAAGGTACAGGAATATTAACCTGTTTCCCTTTTGACGTACTCGACTTACGGTACGACTTAGGACCGACTAACCCTCGGCTGACGAACATTGCCGAGGAAACCTGGCCCCTTCGGCGGTTAGGATTCTCACCTAACTATGCTGCTACTATTACCAGGATTTTCGTTTCCGCCCGGTCCACAGGACTTCACAGCCCTGCTTCTGCCCGAGCGCAACGCCTTTCTACAAGATCACCTTTCGGTGCTCCGCGGTATCGGTGGTCGACTTGAGCCCCGTCCATTTTCGGGGCCCAAAACCTCGACTGGTGAGCTGTTACGCACTCTTTAAAGGGTAGCTGCTTCTAAGCTAACCTTCCAGCTGTCTAGGGCTTTGGACGCCCTTTAGTATTAACACTTAGTCGACACTTGGGGACCTTAACCGCGGGCTGGGTTGTCTCCCTTACGGACTACAAGCTTACCCCAGTAGCCCGGACTCCGACCTTCTACGACGACAGTAGTTTTGGAGTTTAACAGGAGAGTGAGGGATTTCTCCCCCGGCGTCTCCAATTAGTGCTCTACTCCACCATCTATCTCCAGTCAGGTCATGCTGCGGCATGTTTCGAAAGGAACCAGCTGTTGCCGGGTTAGATTAGCCTTTCACTCCGAGACGTAGGTCACACGAATGATTTGCAGATCAATACCGCTTGCGGTCCTCCACGTAGCTTTCGCCACGCTTCAACCTGCCCACGCCTAGATCACCCGGCTTCGGGTCGTACCCTAATGACTCCACGCACTTGTATACGTCGCGCCTGGCCTTGCGGTTGCGCGCATGTTGCTTTCGCTTCGGCTTCCTAAGTAAAAAGTTAGCCATCGCCATTTGGATACACTCCCTGGCCCGTTCTTCAAAACGTAAGATATAACATTGGCAGTGATACTCGTACAACAGCCTCGCGACTGTTTCCTTCGTACCAAAGTTCCTTTAACGCCATATCGTTCCATCGCCTCCAGGTTTCAGGCACTTTTAACCTCCCTTCTTGGGGTACTTTTCAGTTTTCGGTCACCCTACTAGTTCGCTATCGGTCTCAAGATGTATTTAGTTTTGGAAGTTGGTGCCTCCCAAATTCGCGCGGGATTTCCGACCCACGCTACTCAGGCTGTTTCCCAGATCCTTCAATTCCAGTTTACGTGACTATCACACTCTGTGGTCTAACGTTCCAGAAAAGTTCAACAGGGATTGAGTGGGACCTTTAGGAAGAGCCTATAACACCACATCTCCCGCTCGTTTCCGGCGGGATTCAGTTTGAACTGTACCGTGTTCATTCGCCATTACTAGCGGCATCTCTTCGATTTCTTTTCCTGCCCCTACTAAGATGTTTCAATTCGGGGCGTTCCCGATCATTACTGATCGACACGCAGAGCGTGTCGGGAAGACCCATTAGGAGATCTCGGGTTCATTGGTTCCATGCACCTACCCCGAGCTTATCGCAGCTTGGCACGTCCTTCATCAGCACTTGAGCCGAGCCATCCACCTGAAGGCATAATTACCAGAGTCCACCTCACTTTGTCCAGTGAGCGTCTGATATATGCATGCGTATACACGACTTCATTGTGTCCGTATTGGGGATACGGTCACTTGATCCTTCCCAAGCAATGTTAGTTGCCTGGTGCACTGATATGGACTTGTTGGGATTCGAACCCAAGGCCTTCGCCTTGCAAAGGCGACGATCTTCCAACTGATCTACAAGCCCTTGTTGGGCCTTTGCTGTCAGGCCTGTTCAAGCCTAATTGGATCCTGGCAGTTTATCGATTTCTGACCGGTTGTGTTGGTTGGCTTTTTGCCAACCATGCTTAGGAGGTGATCCAGCCGCAGATTCCCCTACGGCTACCTTGTTACGACTTAACCCCCCTTGCAAAATTTAGGTTCGAACACGGCATGAATCCGTGCCCTCACCCATACCTCACTCGGGTGGTTTGACGGGCGGTGTGTGCAAGGAGCAGGGACGTATTCACCGCGCTATATTGAAACGCGATTACTACGGATTCCAGCTTCACGAGGGCGAGTTGCAGCCCTCGATCCGAACTAAGGCCGGGTTTATGAGATTACCAACCCCTTTCGGGGTAGGGACCCATTGTCCCGGTCATTGTAGCCCGCGTGTAGCCCTGGAGATTCGGGGCATACTGACCTACCGTAGCCCGCACCTTCCTCCGATTTAGCATCGGCGGTCCCCACAGAGTACCCATCATCCCGAAGGATATGCTGGCAACAGTGGGCACGGGTCTCGCTCGTTGCCTGACTTAACAGGATGCTTCACAGTACGAACTGACGACGGCCATGCACCTCCTCTCAGCGATTCAGGTAAGACCTTCAGCCTGACCTACATATTGCTGTCGCCCCAGGTGAGTTTTCCGGCGTTGAGTCCAATTAAACCGCAGGCTCCACCCGTTGTAGTGCTCCCCCGCCAATTCCTTTAAGTTTCAGCCTTGCGGCCGTACTTCCCAGGTGGCTCGCTTCACGGCTTCCCTGCGGCACCTGAAACGGTCGCACCATCCCAGACACCTAGCGAGCATCGTTTACGGCTGGGACTACCCGGGTATCTAATCCGGTTCGTGCCCCCAGCTTTCGTCCCTCACCGTCGAACCCGTTCTGGTAAGACGCCTTCGCCACTGGTGGTCCCACAAGGATTACAAGATTTCACTCCTACCCCTGTAGTACCTCTTACCTCTCCCGGTTCCAAGTCTGACAGTATCCCCCAGAAGCCTAACAGTTGAGCTGTCAGATTTCCCGGAAGACTGATCAAACCGGCTACGGACCCTTTAGACCCAATAATAATGGCCACCACTCGGGCCGCCGGTGTTACCGCGGCGGCTGGCACCGGTCTTGCCCGGCCCTTGCTGACACATGTGATTTATACATGCGGACAGCCAACACATGGTGCTGGCACTCAGTGTCCCCTTATCGCGGTTTCCCGCATTGTAAAGTTTTCGCGCCTGCTGCGCCCCGTAGGGCCTGGATTCATGTCTCAGAATCCATCTCCGGGCTCTTGCTCTCACAACCCGTACCCGTCGTAGGCTAGTAGGTACATTACACCCACTACTACCTGATAGGCCGCAGATCCATCCTAAGGCGCCGGAGCTTTTAATCACAGAACATTCCAGTATCTATGATTCATCTGGAATTATCCCCAGTTTCCCGGAGTTATGCCAGACCTTAGGGCAGGTTGTCCACGTGTTACTGAGCAGTACGCCATGTTCACGAAGAACATTTGACTCGCATGGCTTAGTCGAACACTGATAGCAGTGACCTCTGGCAGGATCAACCAGAATTTGTTGATCACACACTTTGGAAGTCAATTTAAGGAATCGATCGGAGAATTCTATTGAGAGAATTTCCTTTCTGCACATTAGTTTGGTTAATTCCTT
>NZ_JTEO01000008.1 GCF_024500045.1 Methanolobus chelungpuianus | reverse complement strand
GTGGGAACAGCTATCACTTTCGTTCAGGAAGGAGACATCCACGACATCGGCCACCGCCTTGTCTCAACAATGCTGGGTGCAAACGGCTTCAAGATCGTCGATCTGGGAGTTGACGTATCCAATGACACACTTATTGATGAGGTCAAGAAGAACAAGGGCGGAAAGCTGTTGCTTGTAGGTTCCGCACTGATGACCACATCCATGCTAGGACAGAAGGATACCGTAGCAGTGCTCAAGGAAGAGGGTCTCAGGGACTCTGTAAAGATAATGTTCGGTGGAGCACCTGTATCCAGGAAGTGGATAGACGAGATCGGAGCCGATGCAACCGCAGAGAATGCAGCAGATGCAGCACGTGTCGCACTGGGACTGATGAAGTAAGGAGGTTTGGAAAATGTCATTCACAAAATCAGTTGACTGCTACGAATTCTACGAGCGTGCAAAGAAGGGACAGAAGGTCACCCAGGATGACTGGGACCTGATGACCATCCCCATGAAGGCAATGGAGCTCAAGCAGAAATATAACCTTGACTTCAAGGGCGAGTTCGTCCCAACCGACAAGGACATGATGGAAAACCTGTTCAAGGCCGGTTTTGACATGCTGCTTGAATGCGGTATCTTCTGTACCGACACAAGCCGTGTGGTAAAATATACCGAGGACGAGATGTGGGATGCCATCAACAACGTCCAGAAGAAGTTCACCCTTGGTACAGGCAGGGACGCTGTGGAAGTAAAGAAGAGGAAGGTCGGCGACAAGCGCAAGCCCATAGTCCAGGGTGGCCCGACAGGTTCCCCTATCTCCGAGGACATGTTCCTCCCGGTCCACATGAGCTATGCTCTTGAGAAAGAGGTAGACACCATCGTTAACGGTGTCATGATGACCGTACGTGGCAGACCGCCAATACCCAAGAGCCCCTACGAGGTGCTTGCAGCCAAGACCGAGGCAAGGCTCATCAAGACTGCAGCAGCAATGGCCGGAAGGCCTGGCATGGGCATATAGGGACCAGAGACTTCCCTGTCCGCTCAGGGAAATATCTCTGCAGACTGTGCCGGCGGCATGATCTGCAGTGACAGCCACGAGGTCTCCCAGCTCAACGAGCTCAAGATCGACCTCGATGCTATCAGCGTAATTGCACACTACCAGGGTAACAGTAACGTCATCATGGATGAGCAGATGCCCATATTCGGTGGCTATGCCGGAGGCATAGAAGAGACTGCTATCGTTGATATTGCAACCCACATCAACGCCTTTGTGATGAGCAACGCAACCTGGCACCTTGACGGTCCGGTCCACATCCGCTGGGGTTCAACCAACACCAGGGAGACACTGATGATCGCAGGATGGACATGTGCAACCATCTCTGAGTTCACTAATATCCTCTCAGGCAACCAGTACTACCCATGTGCAGGACCATGTACCGAGATGTGCCTGCTTGAAGCTTCAGCACAGGCTATCACTGACTCTGCATCCGGCCGTGAGATCCTCTCAGGTGTCGCAGCAGCCAAGGGTGTCGTGCAGGACAAGACAACAGGTATGGAAGCCAGGATGATGGGACAGGCAGCCAAGGCAGCAGCAGGCATGGAGATCGAAGAGGTCAACAAGATACTCGATGCTCTCGTCAAGTCATACGAGAAGAACTATGCAACCG
>NZ_JTEO01000007.1 GCF_024500045.1 Methanolobus chelungpuianus | reverse complement strand
GAATATACCCCAAAAGAGAGACTTTCCCGTGCCCTTCGGGGCCAGCCCGTTGACAGGATGCCTGCCATCTCAGTTACCCAGACAGGCACGGTGGAGCAGATGGAAGCAGTTGGTGCATTCTGGCCCGAGGCCAACGAAGATGCGCAGAAGATGGCAGCACTTGCCGAAGCAGGACACACCGTGGTCGGCTTTGAGGCCGTGCGTGTCCCCTTTGATATCACTGCAGAAGCAGAGTTCTTCGGCTGCAAGATCAAGCCCGGAACCCGCGAGCAGCAGCCATCCGTTGTCGGCCATGTGGTAAAGGACACCGCAGACATCGAGAAGCTCAAGGGATACGACCTGAACAAGGGAAGGATCAATGTCGTATGTGATGCTATAAAGATACTGACCGACAAGTATGGCAAGCAGCTGCCGATCATGGGCAGCATGATAGGTCCCTTCTCCCTTGCACAGCACATGAACGGCGACGATTGGTTCATGACCATCTTCACCGACGAGGCCTTCGGCCTGGCTCTCATGGAGTTCACCACCGATTTCAACATCGCATACGCAAAGAGGATGGTCGAGAACGGTGCAGACACCATGGTCATCATCGACCCCACAGCCAGTGCCCAGCTCATCGGTGCGGAGTTCTACGAGAAGTTCGTAGTGCCTTCCCACAAGAAGATAGTCGATGCAATGCGTGAGCTCAATGTCGCCACTGTACTGCACATCTGCGGTGATACCACAAATGGCCTGGCACTTATGGAATCTTCAGGCGTGGATGCCATCAGTGTTGACCAGAACGTGGATGTTGCAACCGCTGTGTCCAAGGTGGACAAGGCCGTAATAGTCGGCAACCTCGACCCTGTGAACGTGCTCTGGAACCAGACGCCCGAAGTGGTAAAGGAAGC